>NZ_JBXXZH010000341.1:0-8284 GCF_059640475.1 Calothrix sp. CBUCES-K 9914 | reverse complement strand
AGTGCTGAGTGCTGAGTGCTGAGTGCTGGGTGCTGAGTGCTGGGTGCTGAGTGCTGAGTGCTGAGTGCTGAGTGCTGAGTAGTAAAGTAGCTTAGAGTAGTCCAAGAAATAAATTATCCCGTAGGATAGGCGTCTCGCCTGTCCGTGGGATATCTAAGTCGGACATCTGGGACAGATATCCTACATGTTGATTTTGGGGCATTTTTTTTTTTTATTGGTTTACTCTTAATTCGATTTGTACGAATATTGATTGTAGAGACGCGATTAATCGCGTCTTTACACAATGGGTGTGTTTTATTGCATCTACTATTGGATAGATTTTTTATAAATATATTTGCGATAGATATAAGGTAAATATTTATACTTAAAGGTAAACTTTTTATACCAAATGTAAATAAATAATAATATGGCGTAAAAGTGGAGCTAGATGTATTAAAAGAATCTTGTGGAATGTAGAGTAGGTAACTTTTATAGCGGAAAATTAAGGTTTGGCACCACTTTGAATGTGACTTGCGTAACTTTGATGTTTTTTGGTTAAATCAGCAATAAAGTTTTTTTAAATACCCGGTGTATAACATAATATTGTTCTGCATCACGTCCGGTTGACGCAAGTTCCCAGGCTTAAGTTAAGCGAGCTAACGTTTGAAATTGAAATAGGAGCAACTGTAAAGGTGTCCCATCAAAAGAGTTCCTTATCCGCATTAGCGGTTTTGTTAATATTGAGCGCTGGTGTACCAGTAATTACAAATTCAGCTTCTCCAGTCGTAGCTCAAGAAAAGACACCAAACGCTTTCCCATTGCCGAAACAGGTTAAAGAAGGAACGGTGGTGCGGGTGAATGGTTCGAGCAGTATGATGAAAATCAATGAGGCTCTAACGAAGAAGTTTGAAAAGCAGTATCCAAAGACTGATGTTAAGGTTGCTTACAATGGAACCGATGCAGCACTGAAAGCTGTTTTAGAGGGAAAAGCTGACTTAGCATCTATTGGTCGTCCACTTACCGATGCAGAAAAGGCAAAGGGGTTAGTAGCTGTACCTGTCGCGCGTAATAAAATCGCGTTGTTTGTAAATAAAGACAATCCTCTCAAAAAGAGTATTACCATCAACCAATTTGCTCAAATTTTCCGAGGACAAGCTTCGGATTTATCACAACTCAAACTTGGTAATGGTAAAATTCGTTTGGTTGACCGTCTAGAAACGAGTGATACTCGAAAAGCATTTCAAAATTACCCAGTTTTTAAAAGTGCGCCATTTAAAGCTGGAGCAAATGCTGTCAAGGTGAAGGAAGATAGCACCGACGCTGTAATTAAAGCATTAGGGAAAGATGGTATTGGGTATGCAATTGCTGACCAAGTTGTGAAAAATCCGAACGTGCGAGTCGTTCCGATGCACAATGTTTTACCAAGTGACCCACGCTATCCTTTCTCCCAACCTTTGATGTATGTTTATAAGGGAGAAAAACCATCCCCAGCAGCACAAGCGTTTTTGGGTTACGCAACTGCGAGCGAAAATCAAAAAGTTGTCGAACAAGCAAGAGCAGCTAGCGCAGTTGCTACTTTACCTGCATCAAATCAAAATCCGAAGCTCCCAACGACTAATTCTAAAGAACCTAATAACGCTAATAGCGACAATACAAATGTTGCATCGGTGCCAGGTTCTTCAACTTCTACTTCAACTTCTACTTCAAATAGAGGGGATACAGAGTTCCTTTGGTTATTACCGCTTGTCGGACTACTCGGAGGTGCATTGTGGTGGTTGACGAGAAAAAACAGCGACGAGCCAAAAACTGCTGTTGCACCCACTACGATTGAAACATTACCTGTTACACCTGTCGCTCCAGTTGTTGAGAGCAAGAGTGAGAGTCGAATGGTTTTAACTGCTCGTAATGCTCAAAATGCATACGCATATTGGGAAATTCCTCACCAAGCTCAAGAAGATTTGCGACGAGAAGGTAAACGTGGTTTAAAACTACGTTTGTATGATGCGACTGATACTGATACTGATTTACAAGCACCCACTCTTGTCCAAGAATTGAATTGTAACGAGCGTGAACCAGATTTACACGTTCAAATACCAGCTGCTAACCGTGATTACTTTTCTGAGATTGGCTACACGACAAATGATGATGAATGGTTAAAGGTTGCCAGGTCTCCAATTATTCGCGTCACTCCAGATACAGGCATTTCCCATACTCATGAGCAGGTCGAAGCAAATACTGAACAGTTACAAGCTGCTTCACTTTGGGCTAATCAAGACTTAGTAGCTCTAACTGCTACTGTAGGAAATACAGTAAAAGATACAGTAAAAGATACAGTAAAAGAAACTGTAGAAGAAACTGTAGAAAGTACTGCTGTTGGAAATCATGGAATTGGTTTGGCAGGCGCCGCAGCAGCAACAGCAGCATCTGGAGCAACACTTTTCAATTTATTCAATAAGAAAAATCAGCCCAAAACCGAGATTCAACAAGATAGTAACGCTGTAGATACTGTAGATACACCAAATATTCTAGATAGAGTAGATATCATAGACAATACTACTTCTATCGGTTTAGATAACGGTCAACTAATTCTTGTACAGCGCACTAAAAACGATGCTTATGCATACTGGGAAATACCACCCGCGCGTAAAGCTGATTTTATTACACTTGGTGGACGCAAACTTGCGCTTCGTCTCTACGACATTACAGATGTAACAAACAATACAGATGTAGCAGATATTAATTTGAATGGAATTGAGCCAATACAACAGTACGATTGTAATCAAGACAATGATTTGCACATTCGTATTCCTGCAAATAACCGTGATTATGTGGCACAGCTTGGTTACATTCGGGATGATGGTAGCTGGTTAAAGGTAACAACTTCCGAACCTGTGCGGATATCATCTTTGGCGCCAGTTATTGAAGCCGAAGAATCACTGAGATTAAATGCTAAAAATAATACTAAGGGTGATACTAATGGAAAAAATGGCGCCGTTGAAACATCACCCGCATCAAGCACAGTCGAACCAGCTAATACAAATAAACAGACTTTGAACTGGTTTGATAAAGCAGCAAAAATTGGCAGTGCTGTCGCTGGTGCTGGTGCTGTAGCTGTAGGAAACGTAACCAAAGCTTTCGATGCCAACAGTAATAAAGAAGCCAAGAGTACTAAAGAAATCAATAATACTCAAGATAACGGTATTCAAGAAACCAATGATACTCAACACTTATCCTCAAACGGTAACGGACATCAAAAAGCAGAAAAGAAACAATGTCAAATAATCCTCGTACCCCAAAACTATCGAGATGCTTATGCATACTGGGAAGTCTCAGAAGACTATAAACAAGCAGCGCGCGACCAAGGTGGACGTAGATTTGTGCTGCGAGTCCACGACTCAACCAACTTAGATATCGACTATCAACAACCACACGCAACATTAGAGTACGCTTGCGATGAACACGAGTTCGATAAGCACATAGGCATTCCCGTTAGCAACCGTGATTATATTGCTGAAGTAGGTTATTACACTTCAGATAAACGCTGGATACGAATTATTCGGTCTTTCCACGTTCGTGTTAGCGGTTAGAGACACAAAAAACTGGGTTTCTATACAAAAAAACCCAGTTTCTTATTTTTCACAAGGAGATAAAATCAATGAGTCTTTTCTTCGACCTTTTGAGCGCTGTTAATAATCCAAACCAGCAAGCAAATGTTCCCCAACTTGCTTCTATAATGAGTTCTGTTCAAAGCTTGACAAATAACCGTGGAATGCAGCCTACTCAGGTGCAAACTATGATGTCTATTGTCGGTAATATGATACGTCCCGTTCTCAAACAACAGCAAACTACGATTGGTAGTGGTCGTTTAGAGAACTTAATAAATCAAGTCGTTGCGAGCGGCGCCTCTGGTAGTGCATTTGCAACGCTTGTATCGCCGACTTTAATGCAGCAAATAGCAGAAACAGTAACTAAGCAAACTGGTATGAGTCCTAACCTTGTCCAGTCAGCTTTACCAACAGTAGTTTCCGCCGTATTGGGTTTATTACAAATGGGCGCCCCACAAACAGGCGCCTGGGGTAACTCCAACCCGTTATTAAATTCTTTCCTAGATAGTGACTCTGACTCTGACACCGACTTAGGCGATGTCATAAAATTCGCCAACCGTTTCCTAAACCAAAACGCTGCCTAAAAATTTTTTCTTCCAACCCCTTGTAATTTTTGCTGGTTGTGCTATTATTATTTATCGTAGAGTACTTGGGTCGATGTCCGAGTGGTTAATGGAGACGGACTGTAAATCCGTTGCGAAAGCTACGCTGGTTCAAATCCAGCTCGGCCCATACTCTAGTAGGGACGCGATATATCGCGTCTCTACAACTAATAAATATATGCCCATGTAGCTCAGTGGTAGAGCACACCCTTGGTAAGGGTGAGGTCACGAGTTCAATCCCCGTCATGGGCTTAAGGTAAGGGTTCTCAGTCAAAAGTTGGGAACCCAATTTGTATTTCAATTAACCTTATTGGCTATGAGCATAAGGAATAATAATATCTGGATAACCAGGGTATACAACAATAAAGCGCTCGACACCAATATCCAAATTTGAGAGCGCAGAAGCTTCTTTAAAGATTGCTCTTCTTGTATCTGGGTTGACACAGCGCATGTACAAAGTGTTATATTTTGGGTCAAATTTGAACTGAGAAATACCCCACCACGGAAATTTGTGAGTTAAGAATTGAGAAATAATTAGCAGCGGACTCATGACGAAGAGCGTCTCCTGGCTGGTCGAAAGTATTAGCGTTCCAACTTTCCCTTTCAAGATTCAGCATTTTTTCCTAAATCGTTGTGACGTGGCTCGCTAGTTTACTTCAACCTGGCTGATTAGATTTATATATATTTACAATTAGAATCGCATTTAAACACCAATTTCAACTCTAGTCTTAATATTCTTTTTAGATTCTGGTATTTACCATAAGTAGTTGATGTAGTATGTGTCAGGCACCATAGGGTATATATGTGATTTTGTGAAGTGGTGTCACGCACAATTTCAGATAAATTACATAAATTTAACATTGATGTCATAACCAGTTCACATTTTATCGAGTATAATTGGAGTAATGCAAACATTGAGTTTGCTCCTCACACCACACCATTACTTCTTTGTCTTAAGACGAGGAAGTTTTTTTTGTAAATTTTTAGAGGGGGCGCCTGAAAAAAAACCGTCACTATGGCAGTTATGTATCTGTCCACTGATATCGTGTTTATGGTTTGAGGTATGGAAAGTGTTTGGTTTATATCCATGCGGACATTTGGAGAAACTGCCCCTATGGAGATATCAAGGTGTTAGTCATAGATTAGTTTGGATATATGAGAGTGATAAAAATAAGTGAGTGAGTAACAGCGTTATGGTATCAATGTTGCAGCATCCAGTTCAAACATCCGAGAATAAACAACTACCGTCTTTATCTCAATCAACAATTCAGCGTGCAAGTGAGGGTGTAGAGTATGCTCGTTGTATAAAAAACAACAAAATGATTGACCAAGCGCTGCTATCGCAAGAAAATGCAATTAATGGGGTTAAGGAAAATCGAATTAGTGGAACAATTCGACGCGCGGTGTTACGGGGACTAATTCATTTATTATTTCGCGTCAAAGTTGAAAATGCCGAAAGAATACCTAACACTCCAGTAATGTTTGCAGCTAATCACCTCAATCATATCGACCCGTTTTTACTGCTATCAGAATTACCAGCAAAGCCTTATTTTCATATCTTAGGCGATGCGCGCACATTATATAACAGTCGTTGGAAGAGGATATTACTGCACTTTGCCAAAGGAGTAATACCGCTAGAAAGAATATGGAAAGAAGAAATAGCAGTAGTCGAAGCGGCAAAAAATGGACGTAAGGACTTAGCGGAGCTTGCTGCGTCCATTGAAGAATACGTCCCCAAGGGTAACTCAATCGAATCAATGCGAAGATTAGACCGTATAGTCAGCGGCATTTTCGCGCGCAATGAAAGTTTGATGCTATTCCCCGAAGGTAAACTCGGCAGTGTTGAAGGTGAACTATTACCCTTAAAAAAAGGCGCCGTCATTTATGCCATGCGTTCAGGCATACCAATAATACCAATAGCATTGATTGGAACAAAAGACTTATTCTTCCGCAAACAATTAACAGTCAGAATTGGCGAACCATTAGTATTGTCTCAATGTTCGCGTCCCAAATCACACCAGGTACAAGCAGTAGTAGACGAGCTGCAAACAGCCATACAGAAATTGCTACCTACAAATTACCAAGAACCGACAGGCGCCAAACTATTCGGCAACTTTCTCAACCACCTTTTTTGGTAATAATTCTCATATCTCTTGTGGAATGGGCATCCTTGCCCGTTTCACATTAGGGATTACAGTACATACATTGACTTGGGTCTGCGAACTCTATAGCATCAGGATATAACTTATCTTCCTTATACCCACACTTCTTACACTGATAAATGACAGATTTAGTTAACAAAGATGGTGCATAGCATAACTCACAAGGTAAACCCGAAATTCTCTCTCGTATTTCAAAACCAGGCACCGAACATTGAGGACAGCAGTTATTTATTTTACTAATTAAATTACGAGTAGCTTTCTCAATACTCTTCATGCGTGTAGGGTTATACATCGCGCGCATATCAGTTTCAATATGTGCTTTAAGCGTTGTAGAATGGTTTAATACAAAATTCACAGCTTCGGTAAGTTTATCTAGGGTTGTAATACCTTTGAAAACTTCGCTACTATTCTTAGGGTTTTCATCAAACATCACAATTAAGCCATGCTCAGGAAAACCCACTTTGTTAGCAAACTCATAAGCTTCATTAACACTAGTGATAATTTGATAACTATGGTTGGTATCAATTGAAAACTCTTCGCCAATAATCTCTAAATCATTTTCTTTGTCAATAAAAATAACTATTTCACGATTGCTGGAAATATAAGGTAAGCTAGGATGTGGTGCAAAACTTCCTTCACTTGCTACAGCGATTGTTTCACACGTCATTTCTAATACTTCGAGAGCTTTAATACGTGCAGCTTCTATTTGCGTACCAGGTCGTTTGAATTCACGAGTAAAAGTACCGAATGTGTCTGTATTAAAATTAGCTGGCACTATGACTTTTAACCCTAATTCTTCTAAAATAGGCGCCATGACTCGCTCTTTTTGGTGCATGGTTGCCAGCACAGCTACGCGGTTGGTAAATAATGATTGTATTAGCATTTTGACTTATATTTCTCTGCGCTCTCTGTGACGGGCGTGGTGAAAAATTATTTTATTTTACCACAGAGACGCAGAGTACACAGAGGCAAGTCATTCACAAATTTTGGTGCGTGACGCTACTAGACAGTCGCTTCGTTTTGAGATAGTTGGTAGCGTCATTCACAAATTTTGGTGCGTGACGCTACTAGATAGTCGCTTCGTTTTGAGATAGTTGGTAGCGTCACGCACCCTACACTGCTAATTCTTTTTCTTTATCAAGGCGCCGTTTTCGAGCATAAAGCTGGATAGTAACAGCCATGAGGACAACTAGTCCAAAAATTACCCAGACGGTTGTATCTGTGGGTAAGCTATTTTTGAACACTGCGAGTAATACAATAGCAACTAGTAAAAGAGTAGGTGCCTCATTAAGCGCGCGCATTTGTTTACTCGTCCACTTACAGGTTCCCGCTTCAAGTTGCTTCATCAAGCGTTTGCAGTAGTGGTGATAGCCAAGTAACAAAACAACAAAACCAAGTTTAACGTGTAACCAAGTTTGGTGTAACCAGTCAGGTTGAGAAACCAGTAACCCAATAGCACAAGCGACAGTCACCAACATCCCAGGAGTCGTGATGATATTGTAGAGACGCTTCTCCATAATTTGATACTGTTTTTGAAGTATCGTTTTCGCGGGTTCAGGTTCTTGTTCAGCCTCAATATGGTAAATGAACAGGCGTACTAAGTAAAACAAACCAGCGAACCAAACGACAACGCCAATAATGTGAAATGCTTTAAACCAGGAATAAGCCATTGAATCGTAACCTGCCTTTGTTAAAACTTTGCTCTAAGAGCCACATATCCTATAAATAACACCTTACGCCAAAATGCCTTCATTAAACCTGCTTGATTCTTGCTGCCTTGTGGCGGTTGTCTTGTGGAACGGGTGTCCTCGCCATTGGTGTCAACTTAAGGTTTCAAGCCATTTGTCAACGAGAGATTTTGTTAGTGACGAACTATAAAGACGAACTTTTGCCTTGCTTTTATACGGAATTTAAGAGCGATGCGAATAAACAAAGC
>NZ_JBXXZH010000340.1:0-8299 GCF_059640475.1 Calothrix sp. CBUCES-K 9914 | reverse complement strand
AATAGTACTGCTTATTGTTGGCTTCGTTGAGCATTGCAGTAAAAAATTGTTCAACGGCGCCGTGTCCCTTGTTGACTCCAGGGATATCAGGAAACTGTGTAGAGAAGGGAAATTCTATTATAAAAGATTCGTCAGCTGTTCTCGCTCGGTCTTGATCACCAAACCCACTACCGTAAAAAGCCCAAGACCAGTATGAATTCCTACTAAAATCGATTTGTTTATACTTGTTGCCTCCTATTTCTAAATTGCCAGGGTCTAAAGCAATTATTCGGTTAATGCCTCCTGTAACATCAGCAGCGATAGATGAAGCAACATAGCTACCGAAACTGTGACCGATTAAATTAATATTTGGTGTAGTAATTCCAAATTGTTTTAAAATATTACTAGTCCAAGTAGCAGCAGCGTCAATCCACGAAAGAGCAATTACAGGATTTGGAATATTAAAATCTCCACGGTAATTTAAACCTGGAGAGTAAGCTGCGCTTCTCCAGTCTAAAACAAGTACTTGGTCATCAGCAGAAAATCCATCAACCGCAGTAGCTAAGTTTTTAATGTCTCTTAGTTGGTCAAGAATATCTCCTTTGGGTAAATTATTTTGTAATCCATGAATAACTATCCACGTACTTTTATTTGGGTTAAAAGTTTTGGCAATACCATCAGCCCACTCAATACTGATATCATGTAGTTCTCTACCCAGTAAAGTGTTACCAGTGATAGTTCCTTGTAACTTTAGCCAACGGGTAGGACTTTGCAGTTCGTCGTTTTGATAAAAAATAGACCTATTAATCTGTAACGGATAATTTGTTATATTTAGATTTGATTCGATATTCGGTGTGTTTATATAATTTGTCAAATGATTATTTTGGTTGCGTAACATATCTACACCTTATCTATATAATGATAATTACGCAACCGGGACATAAAAACTGTAGGGTGTGTGACGCTACGAAAAAATTTCAACGCAGTAATAGTCCTTGTAGCGTCACGCACCTATTTATAATTGTCGCGCACCTATTTATAATTGTCGCGTGCGCTTTTAGGTGCGTGACACCTGATGATTATTTGCTTCGTTGAGGTGTTATTATGGTGTCACTAAATTTACCTTATTGCTCGCCGCTTTTCACTCATTTTATTGTTATCTTCAAAACTAAGCCATTCGCATGAAGATTCGGCGCCTGATATACTTATTAGTGACATTGGGATGCCAGACAAAGACGGGTATGAATGTTACCATTACACCAGATTTTACTGTCAAAATAGATAATACTGAACTTTGAACTTTAGCTGTTTATGTGACACGTACAACAATTGGAGATGACTTTAAGTGGCAATGTATCAGCGGTGCCGATTAAAATACTTATAAGAAAAACAATTTATGAATAGGGACGCTCTTCTTAACTTATGTCCGATAATGTAATTATTTTACCGAAACATGCATCTCAAGTACAAAACCCACATCGGATTTTGAGTAAACAGCAATTAAATGAACTTAACGCGCGTTCTGACATCCCAGGTTTAGTACAACTTGCTCTACATCTTATCATTATGGGATGTAGTGGCTACTTATGGACAAGAAACCGTAACTTGCTTGTAGCAATACCAGCACTCTTTATCTACGGTTTTAGTATAGCTTCGATGTTCGCGCCAATGCACGAAGCTGTTCATCGCACTGCTTTTGCTTCCCTGAACCTGAATAAAATTGTAGCTTGGTTTGCTGGAGTGCTTTCATTTTACAACAGCACCTTTTTCCGCCATTACCACAAATGGCATCACCTATATACGCGCGTTCCTGGTAAAGACCCAGAGCTAACTGACCTGACACCAAGCAACAAGCGTGAATATTTACTGATAATGACTGGTTTACTTTGGTGGAAAGGTAAAATACAGGGACATTTTCGTATTGCACTTGGCCAAGTTGAAGATTACCCATTTATCCCAGAGTCCGCGCACGCTGAAGTTATTCGTTCCACTCGCTTACAATTAGCTACATATATAGTAGCTCTTGGTATTTCAATGGTTTGTGGCCAGCCTTGGTTTTTTATATACTGGCTACTACCGCTCTTTGTCGGTCAACCTATCTTACGTTTTATTTTACTAGCAGAACACACTGGTTGCACGCGCGACAGTAATCTTCTGACAAACACCCGCACTACACTAACACTAACACCAACACAACTTTTTATGTGGAACATGTCATTCCACGCAGAACACCATTTATACCCATCTATTCCCTTTCATGCGTTACCAAAATCACATCACTATTTAAACACTCACTTCGCGTACATCGACCCAGGTTACTTAAAAGTCAACCAATACATCATCGCTAAATTAGGATACCTACCTTAATTATTCTTTTTGTTCCTAGTGTGTCTTTAGTACGTAGGTTGGGTGGAGCGCGAGTGCGGAACCCAACATCAACCAATAAAAAGTTCCAACTAACAACCTTGCGGCGCCAGGTGTTTGATAGTCTGAACATGGCGCCATGTATGGTCATTTATGATTTTGCGTTGTTGTTGAGAAACCCGGTTTCTTTTTTCTGTTGAAGATTGTTTTGTTCAGTGGTAAAGAAACCGGGTTTCTGGGGGTTAGGTGTTTGAGGATTGTTTTTTGGAGTTTTGTACTAGTAGTTGTATTCCAAGTGCTAGTAGTCCTATTGCGACTATTCCGAAGACCCATATTCCTAGTGATACTACTCCTACTACTAGGGAGCGGACTACTGAGGAGATGTTTGCGACTATTTGGTTTGTTGTGTGTATGGGTTTGTTGGCAAAGGTTGTTGCTATTGCACTTGTTAGGTTATATGAACCGTATGCCATTGCACCCGCTAAGACGGCGCCTATTAAACACTTGGCTGGTGTTATAGTCTCCTTAGCTGGCGTTTCTGATGATTTTTCTATCTTTTCTTCGCTCATATGTTGCCTTTTAATGGGGTATGAATTTTGTTGGTTATGTTGTTTTGTTTTACGCACTCGGATGTTGAGTTATATGTGACCTCCATTGGTGCGTGACGCTACTAAATTATCGCTTCGTTGAAGAATTGTAATTGCGTCACGCACCCTACATAGATGACTTTAAATGAATACCTTGGGAAATAGTTTGCGTTGTAAACAATTCTAAATCTTCATTACCGTTTAACGCACGAACTTGTTGTTTAACGTTTTCTGCATGTTCAAAGGATTCGCAAATTCCAAAGACGCTGGGTCCAGAACCAGACATCATCGTTCCTAATGCTCCCACAGTTTTCATAGCTTCGCGTAACTCTAAGACTTTGGGATACTCTGGTAAAACAACTTTTTCTAAGTCGTTGTGCAAACAAAGCGATATTTCTCTAGCATCTTTGTGAACTATCGCTTTTATTATCGGCGCCGAGTGTACAGAGGAAGCGCGCACTGTTAAGCTTTGTGTATCTTGAGGATATGTATTACCGTATGTAGCACGATAAGTTTTATATGCCCAAGGTGTAGATACGCTTAGACTACGATGCTTGCCTAATACTATATATATATTGTCTAACCCTAAAATTTCTGCAAGCTGTTCACCTCGTCCTGTTGCTATCGCAGTTCCACCCGCTACACAAAACGGAATATCTGAACCTAAACTGGCGCCTAACTCTTCAATCTCAACTTTAGTAAGTCCTAACTTCCATAATAAATCTATCCCTACCAATACTGCAGCTGCATTTGTGGAACCACCAGCTAACCCAGCAGCTACAGGTATACGTTTGTGAATTTTTATATCAACTCCTCCAAGCTTCGCAAACTGCTCAGGAAACTCTTTGGTCATTAACTCCGCTGCACGGTAAGCAAGATTAGTTTTATCGAGAGGCACTTCCAAGTTATCACACTGCACACGAATATTTTCGCTACCGTTTGCTGTAATATCTATTTGGTCAGCTAGGTCAATACTTTGCATCACCATCGCTAACTCATGATACCCATCATCACGGGTGCCGATGATTTCCAAGTATAAATTGATTTTGGCAGGAGCTACTAAACTATAACCTTGCATCGCTATACATTAACTCGTCTGCTTAAATATACCTTTGCAGCGCATACAACAAACTAATTACCGCCATAATTATCTGTACTTAATGTATTATGTCATTTCTACAAGGATCTGATTCAGGTCATGCTACCGGACATAATATTAACTATCAAGAAGCATTTACCAATTCAAATCTTTTTAGTATTTTAGTTCTATTAAATCTTCATTAAAATTTTCTTTTTCCATGATTATTTGAGATAAACGACAATTCCTAATACTAGTACAAAAACACTATTTGTCACTCATAAGCCCAATATAATTGATGCGTTTGGAAAAGATTGGTTTGAAGTCAAAGAAGGAGAAGCTTCGATATTCAAGCCAGATAGTTCAGGAAAGCAAAACTCGTCGCACGCATCCAAGCATCTGAATGGACTTCACTTACCAGCATTGACAAAAAGTACTTTTAATGATAATAAAGCTTGGTAATATGCCTATCTTTAGGGTGATGACAATTTTTGGAAGTATTTAACAAAACTTAATAGTTTTAAACTCGCCGTTTTTGGGAAAGCCATTTCCATATCTAGATTTCACACAATGTTTATTTTTGAATACTTAAAACTTTCTGTAATAGAAATTTTTATTACAACAGCATCTTCATTACTGATGAAACAATTATTTACATTTTAATAGAGAGGTTTTGTTCTAATATAGTAAATATACTCTAGTGAGATAAATAAGGCGCAGGCATAAGTATGCAGCAAAGCTGGATAATATTGAGTGAACAAAAGAATTTATTTAAAATAAAGGTTAGTGAAACACCTGGTAAATATAATCTGAATAAATCATTTCAAGAGTTTCTAGCGCTTTCTGATGATGAACAGCGGGAGCGTGAACACCTTGAAAAATGTATAGATAGGGCATTTTATGAAGCAGGACGTGCGCTTAAAATTATTAGGGACAAGCGTTTATATCGCAACACTCACAAGACTTTTGAGGAATATTGCCTTGATCGATTTGGCTATAACAGTCGGCGCCAACCGTATTTATTGATTCAGGCTTCTCATGTCATTGATAACTTATCTGAACAATGTGATCAGTTCGATCACATTTTACCTACTAACGAATATCAAATCAGAAGTCTTGCATCTTTAGAGCCAGATGAACAACGTTCTGCTTGGAAACAAGCTGTTGAAAAAGCTGGTGGAAAAGTACCATCAGCTAAAGTGGTAAAAAGCATTGTGGATAAAATTCAAGAACGAACAAAATTGCCAAATCCTTATCGTGTTGGAGAGATATGCATACTGCTTCCCAAAAATAACCCTGAGTTACGAGGGAAAAATGGATGTTGGGGCACCATTACCAATGTAGGCGAATTTTCTTGTACTATTCAAACTTGGGATGGAGAATATACTGTTAAAATTGAACATCTGTTATTGGTTGAATTATCTGATGATAACTGTGAATTAATGCGGCAATTGCTGGCTAGAATGCAAAACCTGTATGCTTTGCCTAAACGAGATTTTGTGATTGATAACTTGCTTGCATTTTTCGGTAAACAGCCAACATTATTAACGCCTATACAGGAAGAGATATTTTCAACTATTGAGAAAGCAAACCGTTCTTTACTTGTTTTACCTTCCCAAAGCGCAAATTCAGTTATGAAAAGCTAAAAAAATTATTGTTGGTATAAAACACTGAAGTTACTCAATATTTATTTTTATCTTATTATAATTTAAATTTATTATTTATTAAATTTAAATTATAATATAACATTTATAATTGTTAACAACTACTGTCAGCAAAGAGAATGTAATATGAGTAACGATAGATTAGAGCGCATTCATTGCTTATACTCATTTTAGTAGTAATTTACCCACCCACTGTAAAAAGAGTATATTCCTATATATGGCACCTTCAACAATTCAACAATTCAAAATTCATTCTTGTTCCTATACCGGAAAAGTTCAAAATAAAGGAAGTAATTCAATACTCTCAAATCTATATGTAGTTGAAGATATATCAACACCATCTTACCGGAGTGAATTTTGAATTTTGAATTTTGAATTTTGAATTCTCGCTGTGCGAGCGGCGCCATCTTTTCAGTTATAGATAAAGAGTATTTTCTTAAACGGTAATACTCCGTATAAGTACGCTGATTACTTCACCAGGATTAGAGCTAGGTAAAAGTGGACTCCATTCGTTTATATCAGCATATCCTAACTGATGTAAAACTCGAATGGTACTCGTAACCGCACGTTGTGAACCAATAAGAGTGTGTTTGATGTTTTCATGTTCTGGCACCGCGTTACCTACAGGTGTTGGTAATTTATTAAGAGTCTTTTCTGTATCGATAAAAGCTTTAACTGTGTGTGCGTTTATTGATTGTGTCATGATAACTTTGTTGCTTTATACAAATTTACAGTGGATAGAAAGTTGCGTTGGTTTTGTGAGCCAACCTAATATATATTAATATAATTTTTACATTTTTATTTTACAAAAAAATATTTAATTAAAAAAACGTATTTGGCGACAGGTGCCGCTCTCTACACTTGTTTAAAGTTATGCCAACACTCCTGATTAATTGGTGCCCGCATTGTATAAATAAATTACATAGGCGCCGTTTAGTTAAATATCATTTATATGTAGATAGATGTTGTATGAAGAAACTCAATATTTACAGCATGGTTTTCTTTGTTTTATCAATTCCTACTTTTATTTACGGATTGTTTAGATTCCATGACAATATTTTTATTCAATTATTTGGTGAAACTTTATTTTCTGTAATGGATAATAAAATTAATTTAATTCAACCAACAACACCGTGATATTTAATAGCTGTAAAAGTGACGAGTATTGGTCTAGGATGACGCAAAACCGTGGTAAGAGGCGCCGCCAGTAAGATTTCTTAACCTGCTTTACGACTTCAACGGTGGCACCACATTTAATTGTTTAAGTCAGTACTAATTGTCAAACAGGCAGTGAGTAGATATCCCAATGCCTTTCCTAAAATGTTTATGTAAGTACAAAAAAAACTTGGGTTTATGCTGTTCCGCGTAAACTCAAACTTGAGCCGACACCCGTGATCTCGGCAGACGCCAATTTTAATTTTATTTTGGCGAGTAAAATTTCCAACATTGACTGAAGAGTATGAAAGCGACTGGGCAAGAGTTGTATCAATAGGTGCTGGCGCCAGTCGCGGTTTTGATTGTTTACCCGAAGTCAATGACGAAGTATTAGTTGCATTTGAACATGGTGATATTCATCGTCCTTTTGTTATTGGTGGTGTTTGGAATGGTACGGATAAACCACCTACATCTGTTGAAGACTCAGTAGCAGATGGTAAAGTACGACTGCGAACAATTAAAACGAGATTGGGGCATATTTTACAGTTTGTTGAAGAAGACAAAGGTAGTAGCAAAAAAGGTATTTACCTAAAAACCGTGTCAGGGAACCAGGTTGATATCAACGATACTGAAAAGAAAATCACGATTAAAACAAAAGGAGGACATCAAGTTTTATTAGACGACCAAAATAAAGAAATTGAAATTAAAACATGTGGTGGTCAGAGTAATACTTTAAGTGATAGTGGCAGAAAAATTACTCTTAAAGCAACTGGTGAAATAGAATTAACGGCACCCCAAAAGATAAGTCTTAAATCTGGTTGTAGCAGCATAGAAGTTTCTCCTACTAGCGTAAAGTTAGCAATGGGAGGTAATACCACCATACGCTACTTTTTAAGGAAACCAAGTATACTCACATCGCGTCTTGTCGTCAAACATCTTAGTTGCTGTTTATTTTCGTCAATTCACCCTATCATTTACCTGTAGAAGTCGTTTCTACGTTTTATGCGTTTTAAATTTAGTCGCAAATTTTACCTATCTCTCGGCTTGTGTTTACTGTCAGTACTGTCTAAAGTTGCTTTAAACAGCTGTTCACAGAATTTAGTTAAAGCGGATTATACGCAGCCACAAGTATCAATTGTAGCTCAAAACTATCAAATTGCACAAGCTTCTGATGCCTACAAGGTAATTGATGAAGCAAGACAATATAGATACACGGTTCAAGGTAACGAAATTCTTGATGCGGCAAATCTACCAAAAGCTAAAGTTAACTTTAACCAAGCTGACTTATTAACTACTCTAGTTAATACTCGTAAGTACTATCAAGAGCATTCAAGCGCAGACCCCGACATTTTACGTCCTGGGTTACTTGCGACACAAGGCGTAACTATCGATGATACGCTCAAAACCCTTGACTTTATGATAACGGTTTTGCAGGAAGATATCTCAAACGGGCGCCAGACTCGCTTACAAAA
>NZ_JBXXZH010000339.1:0-8351 GCF_059640475.1 Calothrix sp. CBUCES-K 9914 | reverse complement strand
TTTAGGGCGCATTCACCCAGCTAGTGCCTGCTCCAGCAGTTCTTAAATCTGGCGAAGGTATTGGAACAGCGCGATACTATTAATCGTATTCTCGCAAACCCCAGACAAAACTTTTTTATTAAAGGTTTTGCGGGTTCAGGTAAATCTATTCTGTTACTGCATGTCCTAATTTTAGCCAAACAGCAAAATCCAGCATTGCGAGTGTGTGTAGTCGGTTATACTAAAACATTAGTGGATATGTATAATGCAAGTATTCCACCCGAAATTAAGAATGCTTCTACATCACAACCTACTAGTTTATATGAGATATTAGCAAATAAGCAGAATCAAAGGTCTAGTGTAAATAACAGCGGTGTTGATGCAAAAACTTATAGTGCATTCGAGAAAAGTCCTCAAGCCTACGATATGATTTTAGTGGATGAGGTACAGGATTTACCAGAAAAGGTTTTATCACTACTGCACAGCCAATGTCGTCAATTAATAGTAGCTGGCGACGGCGCCCAATCAATTTATGATAATGGGATGCCAGTAGCTGCTATGGTGTCATTAATTAATGCTGTAACGATTGAATTAAAAATTTTACATCGTTTGCCAAATAAAGCTATTGAAATAGTAAAGGCAATTTTTCCAAGTAATGAACTAGAAAAAGCATCGCGTTCTAAACTACGAAACGTTGATATTACTTTAGCCAAAGCATTGGATGTAAATGAAGAAATTAAATATGTATTTGAAACAGCTTCAAATTATGCTAATTCTCGTGTAAGTACAGCGATATTATTGTCAAAGAAAAAGTATATACTCGACTTTATTGATGCTGTTTTATATTTACATAATTTTGGTGAATGGGAACCAAAAACAAATAGATTTGGTGGAGAAGACTTTAATGATTTAAATGACTACCTATCTCAATGTGGATTAAACATGCAATATTTAGGTGGTGGCTGTGGTAATTTAAATGACTCGTCAAAAGTACATTTACTTACTTACCACAGTGTCAAAGGGTTAGATTTTGAAACGGTATTAGTACCCAATTTATGTGCGGATGTAAATATCTGGAGTGATAAAGAGATAGCCAACAACTTATTTTATGTAGCGTTAACAAGAAGCCGACTCAACTTATATTTATCGTATACAGGTAAACCTCATTCTTACATCACCCGTATACCCGATAACTTATTACGAATAGTTGAACTACCAATTAAGAAGCAAGTTGAAGTAGCTACAGAGGAGGATTTCTTTTTCTAATGAAATATTTATTACCGCTTACTAATAACGAATTTTTATTATGGTATCATCGTTCCGAATTAAAAATAATGAAGTTTCGGTTGATACCAACTTTTGATGTGGATTTTACTGATGTTTCCGAATTGGATAAAATTGCAGTGCGAGTAGTAAAGGCAATGCCCGACTATGATGAAGACTATGAAGTACTAATTGCAAAAGTTGAAGATAATTCTTCATTGGCGCCGTATAACTTTGAGAAAAATCAACCAACATTTATCAACATTTCCATACACAACTTAGATTGTGTTTATCCAATTACCGAATGGGGTAAACGCTTGCTTCATGGACGAGTTGATAGCAACATAAACGTAAGCGAACCGATATTCGAGAGTTATATTAATGCTTCTGTTCAACAACGACAGTCATCTTTATCATTGTTAGGTGGTACAGCATTACTTAAAATCGCTGGATTAGATATAGATAAATACCAAGATACCGTAAGCCAAATTAAAGATGATGCTTTGTCGGGTGCCTCTCGGAACAGCCGAAGAATTTCCTTTTGATGGCGCCTTAATCGAAAACTTATTGTGTTATACCCGTCATGAAGTCATGCCAAATACTGATATTGCCTATTTTTATGATTTTGGGAAAATTCTTAGCAAGCTTTACCCAAGTAACGATAATATCACTGATTTATTAGATAAGTATCGTTCTTGTTTAAAGGAAATTACTAATAAAAATGCTACACTTGAGGACTTGTTAGAAAAAGTTGATGATGTAATGAGTTTGTTCGATGCTGCTTTAGATACTAAGTTGGGCGCCGCATCAATAATTATTTTCTTAAAATTGCAATCAGAGCTTTACCAACACCAAAACCTATACAAGACTAGCTTTAAGGAATTGGTTGACAGTTTAGGTCAGAAGCAAACTCGTGACATTGTTATAGCATTATGGTTAGTAGGGGTATGTTTTGGATTTGACTTTTTTTGTGCAACTTATTACGAGGCTATTCAACCTAAGTTTTTTATAGAGTTTTAGCGGCAATTATTGGGTTAGAGTATTCCAATTAAAATAATATCCCAAAAATTTTGTAAGATAGGCATCTTGGCTGTCCGCCAAATACCATAAGACGCATCGATGCCTCTAAAAATATACTTAAGCCTAAATAAAACCACGATAAGCAAAAAGCACATTAGCATGATAAAGTTATTTATATCAATGTCGATTAAGCTAATGTCTTATGAAGTTACCGGATTTTTCATTACATGGAAAAATTGCTTTAGTAACTGGCGCCACAAGAGGTTTGGGGTTAGAAATTGCCAAATTACTTGCTTTATCAGATGCTTCAGTTATTATTAACGGACGAAGCGATGAAAGCTTAAATAATGCAGTAGCGATAATATCTTCTACTGGCGCCACAGTTACCCCATTAAAATTTGACATCGCGTGACTAGACAGATGTTCAAAAAGCTTTCAGTGATATCAAAGGAAGATATGGACGTTTAGATATACTTGTAAATAATGTCGGTATGCGTGACCGTCGTGGTCTTTTTGAATTTGAAATGGATTCAGTGCATAAACTTATTAATACAAATTTAATTGCTCCTTTTAATTTGTCTCGTCAAGCCGCACAACTTATGATAGAAAATGGTAAAGGAAGAATTATAAATATTACTTCAATTGCTGGTCCGTTAGCTGATGCAGGCGATACCGTTTATACGATTGCCAAAGGGGGACTCGAAGCATTAACGCGCGCTCTCGCTGCTGAACTAGGTATGTTTGGTATCACCGTCAACGCTGTTGCACCAGGATTTTTTGCTACTGAGAGCAATTTAGATGTTGTTGCAGATAAAGAAATTGCAACATGGCTATCAAAGCGAACTTCGCGAATGTCGTTGGGGAGAACCATCTGAAATTGCTGGTGCTGTTTTATTTTTTGCATCTGATGCCGCATCATATGTTACTGGTCAAGTTTTAGCAGTTGATGGTGGATATCTTGCCCATCTATAGTTGTCCCCAAACGTATTTTGCTTGCAGAAGTCTATTTACCGCGTACTACAGTTTAATGGCGCCTGGGGGTGCGGAATTTCGGCTATAATGCAAAAACATTACATGTAAGCGCTCTAATGAAACCTAACAAAAATCAAATAAAAGGAATGTGTCTTTGTGGAAATATCTCTTATAAAGCTGTTCTTCAATCTTTCCCTAATGAATTAATTCCACGTTGT
Source organism: Calothrix sp. CBUCES-K 9914 (assembly GCF_059640475.1). Classification (NCBI taxonomy): domain Bacteria; kingdom Bacillati; phylum Cyanobacteriota; class Cyanophyceae; order Nostocales; family Calotrichaceae; genus Calothrix; species Calothrix sp. CBUCES-K 9914. The sequence continues at coordinate 4,899 of NZ_JBXXZH010000339.1, read as the reverse complement.
TGTACATGTGACTTTTGTGTAAAGCATAAAGCAAAATACTTGTCTGACCCAGAAGGCTTACTTGAAATATTCTTTAATGATTCAAATCTTGTTAATATCCATACTCAAGGTAGCGGGTTAGCCAAATTTATCCTGTGTGGCAATTGCAATGCCTTGGTGGGCGTTTACTTTGAATCTGAAAATTCAATCTATGCATCTGTAAATTTAAATTTATGTGCCGACTATCCAGTATTTGGAGAAGCAGTTTCAGTTACACCAAGTGCATTATCTGTCTCGGAAAAATCTCTTCGGTGGAAAAGATTATGGTTTAAAGATGTAAAGCTAAATGCATAAAAAATTTTGTGTTATTTCTCAAAGTTGCTGTAAAGTCGCTTGCGAACTCTAGGTAAAATTCTAAATCGACGTTTAAACATTTCAAACTCTTCAGGACTGGGTTGAGTATTCTGCCAAGAGTGTCGCTCCGTTAAGCGCTCAGACCATACCTGTAATTTGGGGTAAGTTAATAAAGATATATCATTGTTGGGTAGCCAAGGTATTACAGACCCTGCAACTACTTCAGCTAAAGTTAATTGCTCACCAGCGAAGAAAACAGAATTACATAGTAAGCTCTCGAAAAAATCTAAAACTTTTGCGACTTGAGCATTTGCAGACTCTTGCTTCTGTACATCCTTAGTTTCTCTAATAAGTGAAATCATACTAGCTAATAATTCATTCATCGTTACCATTTGAACCATACGTACAATAGCCAAAGCCTTTGGAGTTTTAGGTCGCAAAGCTGGCATTGGATACTGAGTCTCTAAATAATCAAGAATTGCTAGAGATTCTATAACTGCAAAATTGTTGTCAACTAAAACAGGAACATGATTAAAGGGACTAACTGCCAAAAAATCAGGTTGAATTTGGTCTCCGTCTAGTTTCATTTGTACTAGTTAAAACTGAAGCCCTTTTTCTATTAGCGTAATCCACACAGGGCGTGAATATACAGATAGAGGAGTGTAATAAAGTTTAAGCATGACAAATCAAATTATAAGTTTTAAAAGTTCGTCTGCTGTTGAGACAGATTCTACATCAATACACATAAACCCAAGCCGCTTAACTTCCTCCCTCATCTGTTTATTGTAAAATAGAGTACGGTCGATAAACTTTTGAATTAAGTATTTTTCGTTCTCACATAAATTGCAAAAATTACTTTCGCGGTTGATTCGGTTTTGAAAAAGTTGGTTAGAAGCTGTAAGCCAAATTGCTTTAATGCCCAGAACGCTAACTAAATTCATTACACATTTTGGCCATAATGCAGAACCCTCAAGTACAAGACATTCCTTTGATTTGTCAGAAACATGAGAATGAACAATAACCTCGACTTGTGGCAACACATTTTTTTCATAATGTGATAATACGTCTATAAAAAGAGCTTCAACTGACATTTCTCTGTAGTATTCTGCTACATGCTGGGAAATAGCCTTTCCATTTGCACCTACCCAAGGGCGTCCGGGATGTCGAGCACGTTTGTCCGTAGAACCATAACTCCAACCAAGCTCTGCTGCCAAAGCTTGGGCAAGGGTCGATTTTCCTGCATGAGAGGAGCTACCAATTAGAATCACTCGTGTTTCATTGATTGATTTATTCATAAAGCCTTATCTAACGTAAGGAAAAGCCCGAAGGCAACTTGTAATTGTTCCTAAAAGCTTACAACACGGTGCCTCTAAACTTATCCCAACAAAAATGATTCGTCTTCAAGATATTTACGGAGCAACGTTTTAGCAATATATTGCACATCATCAGAAATAAATTTATGTTCTTCTGGATTACTCAAATGAAACGAGTAATTACCTATTGTTGCCATAATAAAGAATCCTTCTACTGCTTGTAAATAACCATCGGGTAATTTACCAATAGTTTGATAACCTTCAAAAAATGAGGGTCTTACTTGAGGCATTAAATACTGAATTGACTCACCAATATCATAAAGGTAGTGACCAAAGCTACAACGGGCAAAGTCAATCGGTCGAATTTCTTCGTTATAAAATAAATAATTGCCGTCATGTAAATCTGCATGAATTAATCCCCAAACATCAGGTGTTTGACCTAATGTTTTCATCATGGCAACAATCTTTTCGGTTGCCGCTGTAAGCATCTCGTAATGCTCTTGCGAAACCAAACTCATTGTAACTGCCGGGTAAAATGCTCCAAGTGCCGCACGAAAAAGATTTTCATCAAATACTGGACGGACAAAATTTTGTGGTAAGTTCCACTGACTACTATGGCGATGCAGTTGAGCCATTAATAAGCCAAGATTTTTTGCTTGCTGCGGTGTTCGCTCCTCATTAGAGACACTGCCATCAATCCAACGTAGCAACGAACAATTAAAAATTTCTTGGGTATCATCTCCCAATACTTGTGTTACCAATCTACCATCTATGTTTTGCAATGGCTCTTGCACTATTATATTGGTCTCGTGACGCAAAGCCTCAAGCCATTTTAATTCTGATTCGATAACATCTGGTTTTTGCCATATATCATCCTGTAACCCTGGCAATGCTTGGTGAATGCGGAGGAGAAAGTTTGACGATTGTGTTTCTACGTAAAAGGTTATGTTTCCACTTTTACCCAAAAACCGAATTTCTGGCGCCATCACAGCATATTGATTGAGTGCAGCAAGAGCAATATGTTTGTAAGTATTGGGGTGAGTCATTATTTACAATACCTAAAGTTAGGTTGTATTGCACAAAAAATATATCTTAACGCGAAGACTCCTGTTTCCGCTTTTAAGTTATAAAATGTGAAATTATCTAAAATACTGTGTATAGAATGCTGCTACAATCCATAGGCATGGTAGTAACTATTAACTATAACTTTGCATCTTTGGAGGCGCCTGTTGAGAGCGCATAGTTTGTAAATATTCCCTGGCGCCGGAAATCACTATAAAACCGTTTGGCTTTTCTAACTTAATTTTAAATGAGCAGACGCAAATTATAAGAGTAATGTTGGTTTGCGCTTCAGTCGAATCGTTCTTTAAAGAATTTACAGCGTTTAAACTACATGAAACTCGCGAAAATCTCGTAAAATCAAGCGTAACTGGCTTGAATGTGTCAGCCACAGATAATGCCCTGCTCCCTTAATTATCTCAAAACGAGCTTCAGGCATGAGGTTTGTTATTTGCTCAACTGGCCAACAGGGACGAATATCTTCGCTACCCACTACCGCTAACATTGGCGCCATGAGTGTTGAAACCTGCTTCCATAGTAACGGTTGTTTAATAAACGCTTGGAATGAATGATTGCCTACCTTATTGACTTCCATATTTATTGGGTAAGCAAAATCCGGTACAATTTCTACTCCTGCGTCACGTCCTCTGCGGTAAGCATCCTTCCAATCATTGTCATTCTGTAAACCTCTACCACAGAGGTAAATGATACCGCGAGTACACGTAGGATATGTAAGAGCATAAGCAAGTGCCACGTCTGCACCCCAAGAATGTCCTAACACTACCCATTTTTCAATACAAAGTATTTTACGTAAAGAGTCAAGGTCTGTAATTGCTGTTTGGAGGTCATATGGAGGTGTCAATGAAGAACGACCACACCCGCGCGGGTCAAAACAAATTGTGTGTACCATATCATTAATAAGTGCAGCTACGGGTTCGAGGTAGTTGTAGCAGCCAGGTCCACCACTAATTAAAATTACAGGGAAGCCAAAGCCTTGTTCCGAAACCCATAATGTAGCACCGTTAACTTGGAGAAAATATTCTTTCATGAGAAGAGCAAACTGAAAAAAGCCTTGGCGCCAAACATCACTGTGTATTGTAGTCCCGACTGTAGTTGTTTGATGCATTAACCTGCTAGCTTGTAAAATACCCTGTGTAACAGTGCCCAACTTGTTGAAAACCAAGAGAATGATAAAGCGCGCAAGCTGGCAAATTATCTTCATCCACCCAAAGCTTAACGGCTGAATATTCTTTGAGCAGTTCACCAATCAGAAATGCTAGTAGCTTCTGGGCAAATCCCTGCCTTCGGAATTTCGAGAAAGTAAACGGCGCAATTATAAAAGCATCACGCTTGGTTGCACTATAACGAACAATAGAAACAATCTGTCCGCTGTTTTCTAAAACCGCTATCACCCTCTGTTTAATTAAGCTATCCCAATCATAATTTAAGCTGCCGCTTCCTCGTTCTGCCGAATATGCTTGGGCATAAGCTTGTAGTGCTTCAAAGTCTTGGGGTAATGCCCATCGTCCTTCACCACCGATTGAAGGTTGAGTGCAAATCATTACAAATTGGTCATATTCTCTCTGGAGTGAATAATGCTTTAGTAACAGGGGACGAATCCAGCTTTTTACTAGGGCAGAAGTAAATACTCTATGAGGGCAACTTTCTCTAACTGCAATGGCAAGCAGGGATTCAGTAGCGCTGTAATCACTACTTTCGATCAAAAGGTTATTCCCAGGTTTTATCATCATTACTCCTTTGATATTGTTTGGAACAATGGATTCGGTGTAAACAATGGCGAGCAATCCTCCTCTTTGCTGGGGAATAATTTGCTGTTTGAGAAGAGAATAGAGAGCAAGTTGTAAATCGGGAGTAGAGTCATAGTTAGCTAGCCACTCTGCGGCTGCTCGCATTTGCTCAATTGAAGGGGTTTCGAGAATTTTAATTATATTTGTAGCAGAAATATCTTCATGCATGGTAATTACCTAGAATGCTAACGATAGCTACAGTTTGAAAAAGTTTAATTTCTTGCATTACTTTAGTTTTGTTTTAAAAAGCAGTATTATGGGCGCCAGTTAGATATGGTTAATTTTTACCTGGCAAACGAATCATTGCTGGGAATATAGGAATATAGGACTTACGCATTGACAAAAATAGTAATCAATGTATTTAAACAGCGCAAGTACTAGTTAAA
>NZ_JBXXZH010000338.1:0-8355 GCF_059640475.1 Calothrix sp. CBUCES-K 9914 | reverse complement strand
CCTCGTTCATCACAAAACCTATCGTTGACGCATGGGCGCCAACCTTAACTTGACACCAATGGCGTCCCCGCCCGCCTCCCCCCTATTAAACAACTTAATTTTTCAAATTCCTCCACTCTACACTCACCTGATATGCTTCTTCAAGCGGAAACCATTCTTCAGCAATCTTAAGGTCGCGTTCCGCATTACGAATGGCGCCCTCTTTTAAGCTATAAGCAATAGCAGCTTTTATATCTTCTAACGTTAATGGTGGATACTCGCGAATGATTTCATCATATGTAAGTCTGGACTTTAGGTTCGCCTGCCATTATCTTTCCCACTTACTAAAAAAATCTTTCTAATTTACTGACAGAAAATGCAATCTTATTAAAAGTTACTGGTTAAATAAAGTTTTATATGTGGTGTTAAAAGATTATTAAAAAGGCAGAGGCAGAGGCAGGCAGGGATGCCTGCTCCACAATAAAAAATCCCCTACCACATGGGTAGGGGATTTTTTTTACTTACTTAACAACTAGTTGCGTTGGAGTTAACCGAACTTACTAGCCGTGGAAGCTATCAGGAATGCTGCGTAAGTAAAGATGTAGCCGACTGTGAAGTGTGCTAAACCGACTAAGCGTGCTTGAACGATGGAGAGTGCAACGGGCTTGTCTTTCCAACGAACTAGGTTCGCAAGAGGAGTACGCTCGTGTGCCCAAACTATTGTTTCAATCAACTCTTGCCAGTAACCACGCCAAGAGATGAGGAACATGAAGCCAGTTGCCCAAACGAGGTGTCCGAAGAGGAACATCCACGCCCAAACGGAAAGGTTATTCATACCGTATGGGTTGTAACCGTTGATTAATTGTGCGGAGTTCGCCCAGAGATAATCACGGAACCATCCCATTAAGTAGGTGGAGTTTTCGTTGAACTGAGCAACGTTGCCTTGCCAAATACCTAAGTGCTTCCAGTGCCAGTAGAAGGTTACCCAACCGACTGTGTTTAATGCCCAGAATGTAGCTAGGTAGAAGGAGTCCCAACCGGATATGTCGCAAGTACCACCACGACCAGGACCGTCGCAAGGGAATGCATAACCAAAGTCTTTTTTGTCGGGCATTAACTTAGAACCACGAGCATCCAAAGCACCTTTGACGAGAATCAATACGGTGGTGTGGATAGCTAACGCGAAGGCGTGGTGTACTAAGAAGTCGCCAGGGCCGATGGTTAAGAATAAAGAGTTTGTACCGTTGTTGATTGCATCTAGCCAACCAGGCAACCAAACGTTCGCGTAGTTCGGGTAAGCGGTGTAAGCAACACTGTCTGGGTTAGAGAGCAATGTTTGTAAACCGTACAGAACTTTACCGTGAGACGCTTGAATGAATTGAGCGAATACTGGCTCAATCAAGATTTGTTTCTCAGGAGTACCGAATGCTACAACTACGTCGTTGTGTACGTACAAGCTGAGGGTGTGGAAGCCTAAGAAAAGGGATACCCAGCTTAAGTGCGAGATAATCGCTTCTTTATGCTTCAATACACGGTCGAGTACGTTGCCTTTGTTTTGTTCGGGGTCGTAGTCACGAACCCAGAAGATTGCGCCGTGAGCAAAGGCGCCAAGCATCAAGAAGATTGCTATGTACTGGTGGTGTGTGTACAGCGCTGCCTGTGTAGTGTAGTCCTTAGCTATGAAAGCATAAGGAGGCATAGCGTACATGTGTTGTGCTACCAAGGAAGTAATTGTACCTAAAGCAGCCAAGTGAAATCCTAATTGGAAATGCAGCGAGTTGTTGTAGGTGTCATACAGCCCTTGGTGGGGCAGGTTGAATTGACCTTCGGTCTTGTTGCCAAAGAAGTTTTTGGCGTTGAGCATTTCTTTAATGCTGTGACCAATACCGAAGTTGGTGCGGTACATGTGACCAGCAACAATAAATAATACTGCAATTCCTAGATGGTGGTGTGCCATGTCGGTCAACCACAGCGATTCTGTTTGAGGGTGGAAACCGCCCAAGAAGGTCAGAATTGCCGTACCCGCACCAGTCGAAGTCCCAAACAAGTGATTTGCAGTGTCAGGATTCTGTGCATATACAGCCCAGTTTCCTGTAAAGAAGGGTGTTAAACCTTCGGGGTGAGGCAATGTGGTCAGGAAGTTATCCCAGCCTACGTGTTGTCCACGTGATTCAGGAATTGCAACGTGTATCAAGTGACCAGTCCAAGCTAAGGAGCTTACACCGAATAAACCTGCCAAGTGGTGGTTTAAGCGGGGTTCTGCACTCTTGAACCAAGAAAGGCTAGGACGGAACTTGGGTTGCAAATGTAACCAACCAGCAAATAGGAACACTGCTGCCAACAGGAGTAAAAACACGGCACCCATGTAGAGGTCGTTGTTAGTACGTATCCCGATGGTATACCACCAGTGGTAAATACCAGAGTAGGTAATGTTTACTGGATTACTTGCACCACCTTGGGTAAATGCTTCAATAGCAGGTTTACCAAACTGAGGGTCCCAAATCGCATGAGCAATAGGACGAATGTGGAGAGGATCTTTAATCCACTGTTCAAAGTTGCCTTGCCAAGCTACGTGGAAATTGAGGCTGGATGCCCACAAGAAAATGATTGCTACATGACCGAAGTGGGTGGCGAAAATCTTTTGGTAAAGATTTTCTTCCGTCATACCGTCATGGCTTTCAAAATCATTTCCTGTAGCCATCGCATACCAGAGCCGACGAGTAGTCGGATCCTGTGCGAGGTCCTGGCTAAATTTTGGAAATTTTGTTGCCATAGGTTTTGATAAATCCTCTAACCTTTAGCCGTCGTGTGAATGTTAGTTAGGAGTTCTGAGTGCTGAGTACTGAGTTCTGAGTCAGGAATACATATTCTATTATTTCTAACTCATCACTTAGCACTCAGCACTCATTACTTTTTTGGCGTTAGCCTACTGAAAGGATGTGCGCGTGGAAGAATGCCCAGGTTGTGGCGATACCTCCTAGCAGGTAGTGTGCTACACCTACTGCACGACCTTGAATGATGCTTAAAGCACGTGGCTGAATTGCAGGTGCTACCTTCAGTTTATTATGTGCCCAAACAATCGATTCAATCAATTCTTGCCAGTAGCCGCGACCACTGAACAGGAACATCAAGCTGAATGCCCAAACGAAGTGGGCGCCTAAGAACAACAAACCGTAAGCAGACAGAGCACTGCCGTAGGAGTTAATGACTTGTGCCGCTTGTGCCCACAAGAAGTCACGCAACCAACCGTTGATGGTTATTGCACTTTGAGCAAAGTTACCACCAGTGATGTGGGAAACCACACCATCTGAGTCAACTGTTCCCCATACATCAGATTGCATCTTCCAAGAGAAGTGGAAAATTACAATCGATAAGGAGTTGTACATCCAGAAGAGTCCGAGGAACACGTGGTCCCAACCAGACACTTGACATGTACCACCACGACCAGGACCATCGCAAGGGAAGCGGAAGCCGAGGTTAGCTTTATCAGGAATTAAGCGTGAACTGCGAGCGAATAATACGCCTTTGAGCAGAATCAACACTGTTACGTGAATAGTGAAAGCGTGGATGTGGTGTATCAAAAAGTCCGCAGTACCCAAAGCAATAGGCATCATTGCGACTTTGCCACCAACAGCGACGATACCACCGCCAAAAGCATGGCTGACGACTTGCAACGCATTCGGTGCAGTACCACCAGGCGCCACAGTGTGGAGATTTTGCACCCACTGAGCAAATACTGGTTGTAACTGGATTGCAGTGTCGGAGAACATATCTTGAGGACGACCCAACGCACGCATTGTGTCGTTGTGGATGTAAAGTCCAAAGCTGTGGAAGCCTAAGAACATTGACACCCAGTTAAGGTGAGAGATAATTGCATCGCGATGACGAATTACCCGGTCTAGAACGTTGTTTTGGTTCACAACGGGATCATAATCCCGCACCATGAAGATTGCTGCGTGCGCCGCACCACCGACAATTAAGAATCCGCCAATCCATATGTGGTGAGTGAAGATACACAGTTGGGTAGCGTAGTCAGTTGCCAAGTAAGGGTACGGAGGCATCGCGTACATGTGATGCGCGACAATGATGGTCAGCGATCCCAAGAAAGCAAGGTTAGTGCCTAATTGAGCGTGCCAAGAGGTGGTCAAGTTTTCGTAAAGACCCTTGTGACCTTCACCTGTGAAAGGTCCTTTGTGGTTCTCAAGAATCTCTTTAATACTGTGACCGATACCCCAGTTGGTACGGTATTGGTGACCTGCGACGATGAAGAGAACTGCAATCGCTAAGTGATGATGTGCGATGTCAGTCATCCACAGACCGCCAGTTACGGGGTTCAAACCGCCTTTGAAGGTCAAGAAATCAGCGTACTGACCCCAGTTTAACGTCCAGAAAGGAGCCAAACCATTAGCAAAGCTGGGGAATACCTCAATTAACAAGTCTTTGTTAAGAATGAACTCGTGGGGTAAAGGTACATCTTTTACTGCTACCCCAGCATCCAACAATTTGTTAATTGGGTTTGATACGTGAATTAAGTGACCTGCCCAGCCCAACGAACCGCAACCTAACAATACTGCCAAGTGGTGGTTGAGCATAGACTCAACGTTTTGGAACCATTCCAATTTTGGTGCCCGCTTGTGGTAGTGGAACCAGCCTGCAAATAGGAACAAGCCAGCTAATACTAAACCACCTATCGCAGTGCAATATAACTGGAAGGAGTTGGTGATACCCCAACCACGCCAAACTTGGAACAAGCCACTTGTGATTTGGATGCCGTGAAAACCGCCGCCTACATCACCGTTTAATATGTCTTGTCCAACAATTGGCCAAACAACCTGAGCGCTAGGCTTCACGCTGAGAGGGTCGGTTAACCAAGCTTCGTAGTTCGAGAACTTGGCACCGTGGAATATCATCCCGCTTAACCACAGTGTCACAACAGCCAAGTGACCGAAGTGTGCTGCGAATACTTTACGGGAAATGTCTTCTAAATCGCTTGTATGTGTATCAAAGTCATGGGCAAGAGCGTGAAGGTTCCAAATCCAGGTGGTGGTTTTTGGGCCTTTAACTAGAGTTCTATCGAAGTGTCCAGGTTGTCCCCATCGTTCAAACGAAGTTGGTACTGGGTCATTATCGACAATAACTCTTGCTTTTTTCTCCTCTCGCTCTGGAGGACTAATTGTCATTCGACCTCCTCTCTATAAAGGGATTGAGGAATTATAAACACCACACTCTGTCTTCGTGGCTAAGTTTACCCTAGTCGCATCCTAACTCAGGTTAGCTGAATTTGGATAGCAAGTTGACGAAAGTGTGGAGAGTGGTTTCAGTTGAATTATAGAGTCCATTACCCCACATTGTGAGATGAATGTTAACAATAATTCAAAATCCCTCAACTTCCCGTAGATTCTACTTTCTGCGTTATACCGCTGGCTCAAATGTCAATACTTTATTCATTTTTTTTACAAACCTACACAATTTGCAAAAATTATAGTTTTAAACACTGCTGTGGTATCCTAATCGATTTAACTTTATCTACTGTTTCTACAGCTTTATGACTACCATGTGTCACTAATGATACTCAGCTAGATTATGGTCAGCTTTGAGGAATATAAGTAATAAATCATACTTCATACACTAGGTCAGGATTGGCGCCCTAACGTTTAAATTCAAGATTTAACTTTGTTTTATTGCTACGCTGGGGCGAACTTGAGCCACAATTATTTGTTGAGTTGTTAAAATAGTGGATGCTAGGCATGAACTTTATTGCATTGAAGGCGCGCGGACTACCCTTTAAAACGCGATATCGGCTAATTGTAAAAATAGTAAAATCATTAATTGCACTGCTGCTAGTACTAAGTCTAGCTAGCTGTGGTGATAAAGCTGTTAGTAAGGAACCATTAATACCAGGACTGGATGGACGTAAAGATAACTCGCAACTTACGAATCAAATTTCGGAAGTTGCACCTCCATCGATTATTCAAGAACTTCAACGCCGCTTAGATACTTACCATCCTCAAGTTACAATTACCACTCCCAAACTCGACGAAGTTCTACCAAAAGATACGGTAGAGGTTAACCTTCAAGTAAAGGATTTACCAATATTCAAAGATTCGCAGTTTAATCTTGGCTCTCACCTAACGGTAATTTTGGATGACCAGCCAGGTATTGAAGTTTACGACTTAAATCAGCCTTTAACCCTAACCGACTTATCTCCAGGTACTCATACACTGCGTGTTCTCGCCGAACGTCCTTGGAACGAAAGCTTTAAAAACGAAGGCGCCTATACGCAAACAACATTCCACGTCTTTACAAAAACCGATGAACACAACCCAGATACATCCCAACCACTCTTAACATATAACCGTCCAAATGGAGAATATGGCGCCGAACCAATTCTCCTCGACTTTTACTTAACAAACGCACCACTGCAATTAAATGGCAGAGATATATTACAAGACGAAATAGGCGATTGGCGAATTCGCTGTACAATCAACGATGAAAGTTTTATACTCGACCGTTGGGAATCTATATACTTAAAAGGCTTTAAACCAGGAAAAAACTGGATAAAACTCGAATTTTTAGACGGTAAAGGCGAAGTAGTTAAAAACGTTTTTAACAGCACAGTAAGAAGTATTACTTACCAGCCAAAAGGTCAAGACACCCTTTCTCGTATTATTAGAAGTGAACTACAGGCTGACCAAGTACGCAGTATTGTAGACTCTACCTATGTTGCTAAACCACTACCAGAACCTACACCAACAATTGAACCAATTGTAGAGCCAACTATACAACCAACTGTAGAACCGACTATAGAGCCAATACCTGAAGCGCAACAAAAATCAGAAGTTGAAAAAGCAAAATCTGACGGTTTCTTTAAACGTAGAGAAACTAAAGCACCATTACCCGCACCAAGTATAGAACCAACACCAATTGAGACTCCTGACTTGCCAGAAGTAATTATTACACCAACACCACAACCAGAAGTTACAAATATACCTTTACCAACACCTGAAGTTGAAAAACCAACACCCGAACCTGAAATAGTCCCAACTCCTGAAGTAACAACAATACCAGAAATGGCGCCATCCGTTGAAGAACCTGTAAAGTCTCCAACACCGCAGCTAAAAGTAACTCCTTCAACAAAACCATCAAAGGTTCAACTGGGTAAATACTTTAAACGTCGCGCGTCTTCAAAACCAACACCCGAACCAACGTTATCTCCGGTTCCTGAAATAACACCAGAAGTAACGCCAGTACCTGAAATAACACCAGAAAAAGAAATAACACCATTACCTGAAGTTACTTCTGCTCCTATAGCAAATTAAAACCTCGCTCCGAGACGTGATTAATCACGTCTCTACTGTCTGTGTGGTAAATTAATAAATTTTAATTAACGTGAGTTTTTTTATGGTTCGTGTAAGGGCGCCGGAACTACCGCAATATAATTGGCTAAATACAGATGAACCTTTGTCTATAAAACAACTCAAGGGTCGAATAGTTATTTTAGATTTTTGGACTTACTGCTGTATAAATTGTTTGCATGTACTACCAGACTTAAAATACCTTGAAAAAAAATACAAAGATAGTCTTACTGTTATTGGTGTACACTCTGCAAAATTTGATAATGAGAAAGATATTGATAATATTCGTCAAGCTATTTTACGCTACGATATAGAACATCCTGTCTTCGTAGACAAAGATTTTCGAGTCTGGCAAGAATATGCTGTACGTGCGTATCCTAGTTTCATGTTAATTGACCCAGAAGGTTATATAGTTGCTTCTTTTATGGGAGAAGGAAAACGTGATATTTTAGACGATTTGATACAGCAAATAATTCAACAACATCAAGAGAAAGGCACAATTAATTTACAAGAGCTAGATGTAATTTTAGAGAAGCAGCGGCAGCCAGTAATTACACCATTAGCTTTTCCGGGTAAAGTTTTAGCAACTCCTTCAAGTTTATTTATAGCAGATACAGGACATAATCGTATTGTTGTTACAAATTTAGAAGGTGAGCTACTACATGTTATTGGTAGCGGAAAATTAGGATTTACAGATGGTGATTTTAATACGGCTGAATTTTCGGCGCCACAAGGAATGACGTTTGATAATCCAAATCAAATTCTTTATGTTGCTGACACAGATAACCATGCTTTACGAAAAGTTAACTTCAGGCGCCAATATATAGAAACAATAGCAGGAACAGGTATACAAAATCGTAATTTAAGCTTTACTCAAGGTAATGCTTTAGATATTGCTTTAAATTCTCCTTGGGATTTAGTAAAGCATGAAAATCAACTGTATATTGCAATGGCAGGTGTACACCAAATATGGATGATGGACTTGGAAACTAATATAATTAGGACTTACGCTGGTACTGGC
>NZ_JBXXZH010000337.1:0-6477 GCF_059640475.1 Calothrix sp. CBUCES-K 9914 | reverse complement strand
GCGTATTCTGATGAGAACTCATAACCAGTAGATGTTTTGCGTAGAGCGGCGCCTGAAAGCATATACACATGAATATAAAACTATATATTAGTATATGCGATGCTGAACAGGTGCCTGTAATTTTCAAATACCCAAGTATTCAAGTACTTAGGTATCTATGAGAAATGGCACCTGCCATATCATAGATATAAAGCAGGAAAACAGGCGCCTTATCCAACCAAAGTATGACCATGAATAGTTGGAGAAATAATCAATCACAATCCAAACTTTATTCCGATGTATTTAACTAACCTAAATTCCTATTATGTACACATAGCAGCAAAAGAACACTGCTTCAAACAAACATAACGGTTATATTAACGGAGATAAAACAATGACTAACGAAATTAACACCAATGCAGTTGAACTATCCATCGATGAACTTGATACTGTTGCAGGTGGCTTGGCTATTACATTAGGTGATGTCGGTGGTTTTACATCAGATGCAGGTAACACTTTTTCACAGAAGAATTTGGCTGTAGGTCAACAAACCTTCGCAGGTCCCGGTGGTAGCTACACTGGTTCCGTTACCAACTTTCAAGAGATATTCAGCAAAGCTGGTCAGTCCATCGCTGCTAAATAGAAGTGAATTTAAGGCGCCTGTCTAAATATCTACTATCTATATAGATGTACATAAAACTTATTGCTTGCTATTACAGAAATATCAGGCGCCTTCAATCTACTGGCTTGTGTGTTCCCTATTTATCTTGGTGTTGTTCTACAATTTAATACTAAAGTTAGGCGCTTGTTATTATGTAGCTTTGTGGTGAGGACTATATATAATAGGTGCCGTGACTTATATATTGACATGATTGCTACATAGTTATTAAATTCAGATAAAATTTATTCATATCCAAAGGTAGCGAGTGGTGCCTGTTCGTGTATCATTATCACGGCGCCGTTCAATAGAGCAACAATATGGAAGTAGTATTAGATGAAAATACACCAGCAGAAGTTATTCGAGAGTTAGCAGTAAAAGAAAAATCAGAATTCTTGTACTGGATGTATGAAGCTGACCCATGCTTGAAAGAAATGCCGCCGCAATATGAAAAATCAAAAAGTATTCTGCGTGCGATAGCTAAAAATCCTAACACGCCACCGGATATATTAAAAGAATTAAAGGCTTTATGTACTAATTAGTGATGCCATAAATCAATTAGGCTGTATGTAATTGCTAATTGGTGATTTTGATCAACGGCGCCTATATCCGTAAATCACATACTTATATCCACTTTTATAAATCTAACAGAATGTAGAAAAATATTCAGATTGTTTCCGTAACTCTCGAAACCTTCCATGTAGACATTGGTGTAAGCAACTACATTAAACAATAACTAATATGCCTACTACATTTGCTACTCTTCAAGTTGGTTCAACTGGCGCCGCTGTTCGTAATCTACAACAAGATTTGACTATTCTCAAGTATTATACAGGCGCCGTTGATGGTGTATTTGGCGCCAAGACTAAGGATGCTGTTATTAAGTATCAAAAAGCTAAGAATTTAAGTGCTGATGGTATTGTTGGTTATCAGACTGAAGCTGCTATTGAACAAGATGTTTGGGTAGCAAAGCGACCAGTACTAAAACAAGGTTCAACAGGTCAGGAAGTTAGAAATATTCAAGGTTTATTGTACAATTCTGACACCGATTATGGTATTACTACAATTGATGGTGTGTTCGGCGCTAATACTCAAGCTGGTGTCATCAAATTTCAAAAAGCTAATAATATAACTCCTGACGGTGTAGTTGGCGCCACTACTTGGAGAGTAATCTCTCAACGAATGGCTTTTGATATGTCACCTGAGCAAATCGTTTTAAATGGTATTTTTACAAACGCTTGATACTATTACTAGTGGTGCAAATATTTAAAATCTAACCTAATAATTTCACACCATTAATAAGAGGATGTACATGGTACATCCTTTTTTTTAATTATCCAGACAGGTTGTAAGAGGGTATGTATAATATACACCCTTTTTGCAATATTAAACTGGCACCTATTATTTTGATTCATCTAAATAACAAAATGAGTATAATTATTGGGCGCCTACAGATGAACTAAGAAGTATATTTATAGACGCAGAACAATTGATTTTACTACCATATACTACGTAGACGAGTGGCAATTATACGAAGCAATTAGCACTCAACTAACAGCATAAAGGCTAATACATAAAACGTCAAAAGCGAATTATCCTATTTGCTCTAACCACTTCCTGCCTGTACTTTCTGCCGCGCGCGCTGAATAATAAGTCTTCTTCTCACCATATACGGCGCCGTCCTGACTCAATATTCTGAATTGCCAAGAGTGAGCAGGCGTATAAAACACCATCAACATATAACCATTGATGTTTGTAACTGTCTCTATAACTGTTCGACTCATGCGGGGTATTTTAAAGCAGGTAACTAATATATCCCACATTGAGATAATACTATTATTTTTTGCTCTAATCACCAAAGACTAATATCGGCTTGGTTACAAGCCAAATATCATTATATAAGTATAAAAGATAGCATAGAATATTTAGTTTATACTTATGGAAGAAGATTTAAACAGGCGCCTGTCTCTATGAATTTAAATTGGTCACAGGAAAGTTTCATTAAAGCTTATAAGTTCGCTGCTAGAGCGCATCAAGGGCAATTATATCCAGGTACGGAAATATCCTACATAATGCATTTAAGCTTTGTAAGCATGGAAATAATCGCTGCCTTAAGTATAGAGCAATGTAATGGCGACTTGGCGGTTCAATGTGCAATTTTACACGACACCATAGAAGATACTGATGTAACATTTGAACAATTAGAAGCTGAGTTCGGTTTGTCTGTAGCCAGCGGTGTGCAGGCATTGACAAAGGATAATAATTTACCGAAACACCTACAGATGTCAGATAGCTTACAAAGGATAAAAGAACAACCACTCCTAATATGGATGGTCAAACTTGCTGACAGGATTACCAATTTACAGGCGCCACCACATTACTGGAAGCAAGATAAAATTATTCAATACAGAGAAGAAGCTATTTATATTTACGACAGTTTGAAGGATGCAAGCGAGTTTTTAGCTTCTAGGTTAGCTAGTAAGATTGAAAACTATAAGAAATATATACAATGAGTGGTAAGTGGCGCCGAAGAATGCTAGGTAAATATATAGTGTTGGTGCCTATCCAAGTACTTAGACATTTAAGTATCTAGATATTTATAATAATCGGCACCTTCAGTTAAAAGCAGTTGTGTTAGAAAAACAAATTTATGTCTAATAAATATCTTAACAAAATAATTAAAAAATATTCTGTAGATAGAAATGATTATATACAAGTATTAACGAAAATTCAAGAATTAATTAATAAATGGACAGATGGAAATTTAAACCATGCAAAATTGTGTGGTTCTTTTCTGAAAGGAACAGCAATATCATTAAACTTTGAAATTGATATTTTATTATCTTTAAATTCTCTAAATTCTGAGACACTCCCTGAAATACAGAATTCACTATATAATCATTTAATCAACGCTGGGTATAATCCTTACAACAAGAATATATCAATTGGTGTTATAGTTGATAATTGTAAATTTAACTTAATCCCAGCCTGTCAGGACTCTCAATCTAGAGATAGGCACATTATTTATAAAACAAAAACTAATTCTTATATCAAAACAGATTTATCTAAGCATACTAACTATGTACAAGATTCTTTTCGGACATCAGAGGTTAAACTTATTAAAATATGGCGAGAGCTACATAATCTCAATTTTCCGTCCTTGTATCTTGAATCACTAGTTCTCAAAGGTTTAAAAAAAAGTAGATATAAAGAGCTAGAATCAAACTGTGTAACAATATTTTCTTTTTTAGTTAATAACATAAAAAATACAAAGTTTATGGACATAGATAATTATAGCAATGTTCTTTCGGATGATTTAAGTATATATGAAAAAGTACGATTAGCCCATCAAGCACAAATTTCTTATGAGGCTGACGCTTGGGAAGAAGTTGTTTGGTGATTATATAAATAGGTTGCAAGATTTTCCTTGAAACTCTCTTCAGCAATCGGTGCCTATTTATAAATCCTTAAATAGTATTTGCGCCTAATCAACTGAACATGAAGAATTACCTATATTTGATAAAGATACGTGCCGGCGCCTTGTATGTGAATCATTATCAAAGCTAGAACAGAGAAATATTACAACTCTTTTAAATTATGCAACGGTTTACAAAATTGTTTGTCGGTTTTCTAGTTCTAGCTGCTTCCAGTCCTGTACTTGCACAACAGAAGTACGGTTATCCAATAATTAAAAGCCCTGAAACTCCTAACTGCTACATGGTTACGGATGGTAGCTTAAAGCTTGACTTGATGAGGATGTGCGGACAAGTTACACCTGTTACACAACCAGTCGGCGCCACCGTTACTAATACCAGTGTCGGAAATGTCTCAAGTAGCGGTGGTAACTGCGACTATTCGTACCAACTGGATTCAGCAGGTAGAAGATGCGGTGAGCGTGCGGCTGATAAACGACCGGGTGGCAAATAGAAAACTTTGAACTGGGCATCAAGGTTTATAGTAATTAAATTGTAATGTTGGCGCCTGTCTACAATTGTGAACAATTTCATATGTACGCTTAGTATACGCCGGACTCACATACAAATTTAGTAATATATACGGTGTAATATTCAAATAAATAGTAAAAAATATTACAAAACTAGGCTACTGAAACCGCTATATAATAAAAGTATAATTATTGGGCGCCTACAAATGCTTCAACAACCGTTACTCTTAGCATTGTAATTGTATCTGTGAAGGCGCCGAACAATTAACTACACATCACCCATTATGTGTTCTTCATGGCAATTACAACATGAAGTGAGCAATTAGCACTTCTAAGAACACAACAAGGAGAAGTATAAAAGCTTGTACTTAAAACGTCAAGAGTAGTCATGTAAATTATTTTTTGTATTTTCTAATAAAGGCTATAAGCAAAAACTTATACTACCGAATGCACAATAAAAATTGTACTTACGAGAGTTAAACAATACCAGGTAGTAAAATAAAAGTAAGTATGCTCAGAAGCTTGTTGAGTACGGTAAGCAAGTACTCTAAAGGCAATAATCCAACTGATAAGAGCGATAATAATATCCCACAAGTATCTACAGCTAAGGAATTAATTGAAAATCAAGTATCCAATGCAAAAGAATCATTAGAAGCCCAAGTATCTGAAGCTAGGCAAAAAGTAGAAACACAAGCATCCCAAACTACTAACTCTGTTAAAGAAAGTATATTTGTTTGGTTTTGGAACATTCACCGCCAAGTATCTAATTTTTTCAATTCGCTTGGGCGCCTGCTAAGAAATATAATTATATTTTTACTTGTTATTTTATTTTTAAGTATCACAATCAAAATTGCTCAACCTGCTGTAACAGCAATGTTTTTGTGTAGGGACGTTCCCTCTGGGGGAGAACCATGTCGCTTAAGGATTCCTTTCACGAATGAAAATCGCCCTAGTGGTCAGCGTAGTTGTGATTGTCCTTATGATAGAGCTATTAATTACTCTGTTTGTGGTGGTCGTTCTGCATATGCTATTCCTGGTGGTTTAGAACCTGTGTGCTACATAGGAGAAAAATATTCTCGCCAAAAATGGTACCACAGTTCTGAAACCAGTTACATTGATAGAGAGCGTGCGGGAAGGTAATGAGCCGACTTGCTTGTTGTCACGTTTCCTCGTAGGCACCGTATATAATATAGATATACTGATTTTTCAAGCAGTACCGCGAACCACTGGGTGTTTTTTAAGCCTCATTCAGATTTATGGCTGAAACACTTATTGAGCAAGACTTTAAAGCATTTTACATATTTATGAGGTTCGCGGAAACTCTGAAACCTTTGTCATATAATTATTTCAGGTATTTTGTCCTATGCACTTCTTGACACATCGATCCCTAGAACGCTATCTTTACTTTAGGTTCGCGGAACAGCACCTTGAAAACCGAATACAGCAACAGTCTGGGTGCCAAGCTCTAACAATTATTAATAATCCCTTTCAGGGATTGAAACAAATACCTCCTTCCATAGATACACAAAACACCGAAATCTAACAATTATTAATAATCCCTTTCAGGGATTGAAACAAAGAAGAAAAGGAGTTAGTTTGTGATGTCTAGTGACTAACAATTATTAATAATCCCTTTCAGGGATTGAAACTATAAGTTTGATGTGACAAGTTTGTATCCACATATTACTAACAATTATTAATAATCCCTTTCAGGGATTGAAACTGAAGATATTGAAGATTTGCTGTGTAGTAATGAACTAACAATTATTAATAATCCCTTTCAGGGATTGAAACTCAACTCCGGTGATGAAACAAAAGATTTAATTGACTAACAATTATTAATAATCCCTTTCAGGGATTGAAACAACGCCGCAATGCCCAAAGTAATATTTACAAT
>NZ_JBXXZH010000336.1:0-8419 GCF_059640475.1 Calothrix sp. CBUCES-K 9914 | reverse complement strand
TAATTCCTAGCCCCAATGTTAGCGTGGAAATTGGTTATGCAATAACTTCAAAGCGAACTGAGCAAATTATACTAGCGAACATGGAGCGTGCGGAATATCATGGTCAATTTCCCTTTGATTTGCCTACTACCCAAATTCTGCAATTCAAAAACAGCAAGGAGCTAAACAAAATACTCACAGATACGCTCCTTACACAACTCGCGCGGTTTCGGTTATTTTAAAACAGGGTATTTTAAAACAAGATTAGGAATCAATACAAGTCGTATAGTTAAAGTTTGCTTAATTTTTTAATTAGACTTCTAAGTTCTAATTTGAAATTTTTGAAATCTATACTAGGATAGATTTTTTATAGAAGAGTCTATATAAAAGTATAAATGAGCAAAAACTCAAGCGTCAAGAGTCTGCTGATTGCTAGTTGTTAAGAGGCTTGTAAGTATTTTGACAATTTTAAGCACTGAATAATGCTAAATTTATTTTCAGGAAGATTAATTTTTGCAAAATATGTTCAAAAAATATGTACATTGGTAGATGCAAGAAAAGTAAATACATCAAATAGAATATTTAGTAGAGCATCTAAGAATTGCAAGTTTTGTAGTTAGTAGGAGGTAACATTTAGAACAGCAACAAGCATTACTAAGCTCGTTAAAGCGCGTTCTGTGCAAATTTTGACTTTGATTTCTGCATTTACGTTTTTGGTTTTTGGTGCTGTGTACAGGTATACTGTGGGCTAAGTCGGAGCAAGGATTGATGCGATTAATTACAAGCGATAGCTACGCTGGGCATTTAGTACGGCGGTTGCTGATAGCTGCTATTGTAGTTCCGCTCGCGTTGGAGTGGTGGATTTTACAAGGACTACGCGCGGGACTTTTCGATGCAACGTTTGCACTATCACTGTATGCAATTATTTTGATTGTGATTTTTATCTTCATGATATGGCGCAGTGCGGCGAGCGTTGAGAAACTAAGTCGTCAGCGTGACTGGGTGCAAGCAGCACTGAATGCGAACGAAGAAAAACTTCAAAGCTTTTTTGAGTCGAATGTAATTGGAATTCTATTTGGGGACATTTACGGCAATGTTCGCCATGCAAACGACGAATTTCTAAGAATGGTTGGGTATAGCAAAGAAGATTTAGAAGCTGGAAGGATACGTTCGATTGATATGACCCCACCCGAATTTCTGACATTGGAAAAAGAACGTATTGCTGAAGCTCAAACGTTTGGAAGTTGTAAGCCGTATGAAAAGGAATTAGTACGTAAGGATGGAAGTCGTATTCCGATTTTAGTAGGATATACTTTGGCAGGGGAACAACGTGAGGAGTCAGTAGCATTTATTCTGGATTTAAGCGAGCGAAAAAAAGTTGAGGCAGAATTACAAAAAAGTGAAGAACGTTTTCGTTTGGCGGTAGATAATATTCCTGATATGTTTGTTATCTATGATGCACAGAGAAAATTACAGTTTGTTAATGCTACAGCTTTACGCTTGACAAGCAAATCAAACGAAGAAGTTATTGGAAAAACCGATGAAGAAATTTTTCCATCCTACGTTACAGATACTTATTTAAATGCACTAATTAAAGCACAACAAACTCGTACTAATCAAATCACCGAAGCGACAGTAACACTTCCTAACAGCAAAACCTTTACCACGTTAATTAAGTATGTCCCTATTCTCAGGGAAGACGGTGAACTCCACCAAATTCTTGCCATTAATAATGATATTACTGCTAGTAAACAAGTTGAAATTGCGCTGCGTAACCAGCAGAGTTGGCTTGAATACCTACTCAACTTAATGCCGGCGCCGTTACTTTTAATTGAGCCAAAAACGGCAAAAGTAACCTTTGCAAACCGTGCAGCCAATGAAATTGCTGGTGGTGAATTTCCCAAAGGTAAACCCGCTGAAGAGTATCATACCATTTATTACTGTACCGATGCAGCAGGTAAGCGCATCCCAGACGAACAAATGCCAGGTGTACGAGTTGCGCGCGGTGAACGTTTGGATGGGGTTGAAATGGACTGGCATAATTCAAATGGTGATATTCGCTCGCTGCTGATATTTGCTGATACACTAACCGAAATGTATGGTCATCCAGCTACTTGCGTGTTGATGTTTCAAGATATTAGTAAGCTCAAACAAGTAGAAAAAGCTTTATCACTAGGTTATAAGCGACTTCAATTATTGTTTGGAACTGCGAGTGATTTGTTATCAAGTCAAAAACCCATAGCACTGCTTGACAGTGTTTTCCACAAACTTTCCGAACAGATTGGTCTAGATTGTTACTTTAATTACTTAGCTGACGAACCGAGGCAGGAGTTACATTTAGCCTCATATAGCGGTGTTTGTGAAGAAGTCGCATCTAACATTAGCGTATTATATTTTAATCAAGCGGTATGCGGTACTGTTGCTGCTCAACGCCAATTTATCGCGCTGGAGGATGTACAGGATTCTACCGACCCAAAAACTAATTTGATTCGAGATTTAGAAATAACAGCATTTGCTAGTTACCCTTTAATTGCTCAAGGTCAGTTATTTGGAACGTTAGGTTTTGGCAGTCGTACCCGAACTAAATTTAGCCAAAACGAACTTGGTATGATGCAGGCAGTGTGTGACCAAATTGCTATTGCCATTGAACGTTCGCGTTTGCTTGGTTCTTTGCAGCAGCAAACAGACCAACTGCGTGATGCCAACCGAATGAAAGACGAGTTTTTGGCTATTTTATCCCATGAATTACGCTCGCCCCTCAACGCTATATTAGGCTGGGCACAGTTATTAATCGCGCGTCCAAACCTCGACGAAACGAAAAAAGTGCAAGCATTAGAAGCAGTTGAACGTAACGCGCGCGCTCAAAAGCAGTTAGTTGAGGACTTGCTTGATATTTCGCGTATCATCCGTGGTAAACTGCGACTGGATGTAACTCCATGTAATCTCGTACCGATTGTGGAAGCAGCCATTGATACAGTACGTATTGCTGCCGAAGCCAAGCAAATAGAGATACTATTTACAATTGAGGATTCCAACTGGCAAGCAAGTCAAAAAGTAGTTTCTCTTGATAAGCAAGCGCAGTGTCAACCATCAATTTTTGACCCAAAACTTTTTGTTAAAGGGGATACTGAACGTTTACAGCAAATAATTTGGAACTTATTATCCAACGCGATTAAATTTACCCCAGCAGGTGGGGAAGTTGAAATCAAACTAATCAAACTATCCGCAGAAGCTAATACTGCCTACTCGCAAGTTTTGGTTCAAGTTAAAGATAACGGTATAGGAATTCCGCCCCATTTTATACCTTATGTGTTTGACCGCTTTCGCCAAGCAGATAGTTCTAGTACCAGGACGCATGGAGGTTTAGGTTTAGGATTAGCAATAGTCAAACATTTGGTAGAACTTCACGGTGGTAGCGTTGGTGTGGAAAGTCAGGGTGAAGGTAATGGCGCCATTTTTACAGTCAAACTACCACTATCTACCTGTCCAGACCTTTCGTTTTTGAGTACTGCGACTCCAGCTTTCACCTTTTTACCCTCACTGGAAGGAGTGCGTGTATTAATAGTTGACGACGAAGCGGACACTCGTAACTTCCTTATCACCGTTCTCGAACAATCTGATGCAGAAGTACAAGCTGCTGCTTCGGTTCCTGAAGCGCTGGAATTAATACGGGAGTTCAAACCTGATGTTTTAGTTAGTGATATTGGAATGCCTGGAGAAGATGGATACTCCTTAATTCGTAAAATACGCGCGATGCCAGTTTCGGATGGAGGTAATATACCTGCCGCAGCGCTTACTGCTTATGCTCGCACAGAAGATCGACTACGAGCCATTCAAGAAGGTTTTCAATTGCATCTACCAAAACCTATCGAAGCAGCAGAATTAACTACCGTCGTCGCTTCTTTAGTAAGGAGAAATTAATTTGCAACGGATACAACGGATGTAACGGATAATTTATGGGTTTGCAACAGAATCTATATTCAAAACGGGTTAGAACTTTACTTTTAAATAAGTGTCAAAATCTCTAAGATGCTTCTTACCTAAATATGACATAAGTTCACATTTTACCCGTTTAAAGTATAGTTAACTAAAATAAACCATCCGTTACATCCGTTCATAATCCGTTACTCGTTATACCAATACTCTTCCTGACTTTTCTTATCGCTAAATAATCCTAATACTGGGCCGAGAATGGCGCCGAACACGAAACCACCAGCATGTGCCCAATAAGCAATACCACCGCTTTCCATACCAATATTAGTAGGTGTTTCAAGACTTGCTACACCATAAAATCCCTGTTGCAGGAACCAAAAGCCTAAGAAAAAATAAGCTGGTACTCGGAAAGTGGGGAAAAATATACCCAGAGGTACAACACCAAGAATTTCAGCTTGCGGAAAACGAAGAATATAGGCGCCCATTACTCCCGCGATGGCGCCACTTGCTCCTAAGTTTGGAATATTTGAATCTTGGGCAAAGTACCACTGCGTCAATGATGCTAAAACACCACATGCTAAGTAGAAAATAAGATACTTAATATGACCGAGCTTATCTTCAACGTTATTGCCAAAAATCCATAGGAACAGCATATTTCCGCCCAGGTGTAATATACCTCCATGCAGAAATTGCGAAGTAATTAATGTCGTCCATTCTGGTATAGGTTGATTAATTACAACTCCACCAAAACTTAGAGTTAGCTCGCGCGGTACAACCGCGAATAAATGCATGAACCCATCCAAGTACCGAGGAGGGAGACTCGACTCATATATAAAAGCTAAAACATTAATCGCAATCAGTCCAAAAGTCACATATGGAGTGATTGTTGTTGGATTATTGTCACGAATTGGAACCACAGACGTTTTTCCCTAACTTTAAGCAATCAGCACCACATTACTAAACTCGAAAGAGCGCGCGCTTCTTTCTGAGGTATAAATTGCGGTTATCACCAGGAGTGATTAATTTTGTTACTAATCACGTTATATTATTCTCGCCTCCGAGCATGTGTAAAATACGCTCGACATTATCTAAATTACCTATTATACGTCGTATCGGCTGCGGGTAAACTTTGACTAAAGTTGGTGTAGCTGATATTTGATCTGCTTCTGCAAGTTCAGGATGACTCAAGACGTCGATAACTTTGAGTGTATAAGGATGACTTACGTACTTTTCTAATAATTCGTAGAGTAATTGTAATATACGTTGGGTATTTGGGCTTCGTCCTGCTACAAATAATCGAAGTACGTAAGCTTGTGTATTTTCTTCTACATCTTGTACCTCTATATTTGCTGTAAATGTTGGCGCCTTGAATTCTTTTTCTGCTAAATCTGTACGAATAATCAAATCATGGTCTTTCCATAGCTCAGGAAACATAGAGCGATGCGTGGATAGTACAATGCCATCACACAATCCTTGTTGCGGCGGCGCCTTTTGCCAAACTAAATCAGGAGTTTCAAAAATCACATTCAGCAAAGGTTGATATCGAAGAACTGCTGGATATGCTTCAGCAAAAGTTTTTATTTGTTGAGTGTTTGGGTCTAACCAATGGTCAACTGTAGCTGTATAACAAGGAACTAAAAAATGCGGTGGTTCTGGTAAATCTAAAATTTTTTGTAAAGTAGTACATAAATGCGAATGCCATCTACCCTGTTTACTAGGGTCGATACAGTAAACTATATCTCCTCCAGGCGTAAACAGCGCAATGCCTTTAAATAACTTAGGTAGTGATGAGGGGTTTTGTGTCAAGAGAGTTAGGAGTGCTGAGTGCTGAGTGAGTCGTGCTGAGTTAGAAGTTAGGAGTTAGAAGTTAGGAGTTAGGAGTTAGAAGTTAACTCTTTATTCTTAACTATAAACTCAGCACGACTCACTCAGCACTTTCAACTTTATTAAACTCGACCTCTGAGGAATTGGGCCATTTCGTTAGGTGTTGGAGACATTTCTAAGGCGGTTTCTTCGGTGATTCGTCCTTCTTGATAAAGGTTAAGTAGTGCCTGGTTCATGGTTATCATCCCATCAAAGCTGGCTTGCTTCATCAATTCGCCGATTTCATCGTACTTACCGTCTTTAATCCATTCTTTAACAGCGTCAGTGTTAATTAGGATATCGTGAAATGCCGCGCGCTTACCATCAGTTGTACGACACAAACCTTGTGCGATGACTGCCACTAAGGATTCTGCGACTGCAACGCGCATCGCATCCTGTTCTTCGGCAGAATAAAGGTTTAAAATACGTTCAATTGTTTTAACAGCACTGTTAGTGTGCAAAGTTCCCATTACTAAGTGACCTGTTTGGGCAGCTTTGAGTGCGGTGTTTACGGTTTCTTTATCTCGCATTTCACCCACGAGTATCACATCTGGGTCTTCCCGTAACGCTGCTTTGAGGGCATTATCAAACTTACGGGTGTGCATTCCCACTTCGCGCTGCTTAATTAATGCTTTCTTGCTTTGGTGAACAAATTCAATTGGGTCTTCGATGGTTATAATGTGCCGAGGCATTTCATTATTCATATAGTCCATCATTGCCGCCATTGTGGTTGATTTACCCGAACCTGTTGGTCCTGTCACCAAAATCAAACCTTTATGGTAGTGGCAAACGTCGCGGAATATTGGGGGAAGACGCAACTGTTCCATTGTTAAAATTTTCAATGGAATCAATCGTAGTACCATTGCAGGACCTAGCAGCGAGTCAAAAACGTTAATCCGCACGCGCGCGAAGTCATATTGTGTGGCGCCGTCAAATTCGAGGTATTCCTGAAAACGACGAATTTCTTCTTCGCTCATTATTTCATGTAACCAAGCCATGAAGGTTTCTTTGTCGGTTTTAGGATAGTCGGTTTTGTCAATTTCTCCTCGGTTACGAAAACGGGGTACTTCGCCGACACCTAAATGGATATCCGAAAATCCTTTATCATATGCTTCCTGAATAAGTTGCGCCATCGTCAACCTGTTGGGGTTACTTTGCGCGGGTGAAGAAAGCGGTGAAGGTGCAGCACTGGGTCGAGATGTAGCTGCAACTGGTGGTGCCGCAGGTACTGGTGGAACTCCGGCTGGCGCTACTCTTGTACTTCTGTCGGCTGACATATCTAAAGTTTGTGTTGCCTGCCTTTGTGTACTCATTGCTGGTGGTGGTGGAGGAGGCGCCGGCGGAACACCACGAGGTACTGTTGGAGCTGGACTGGATGCACGAATTGTATCTGTCATATATCTTTACTTTTTAAACTTTGCCTTTACCCAAGAGCCGAGAGTGAAAACCAAGAGTGAAAACCAATATTTAAACAAATGTAAGCGGCAATGTTCGATTTCATTGCCTCTACTAGTATTAAATATTTCACACAGCCTGAGAATAAATTAATCATTATAATTCTCAGATACTCTTGATTACTTGTTTAACATACATGTTTGACTTATTACTTACGTGATAACCCTGAAGTCAACTGGTATAAATTACAAAGAATACTTATTAAAGTTTTGATGTAGTTAGATTAGAGAATTTTATGGGTCTTCACAGCAGTTGCTGTTGTAGACCTCGAAAAAATCTATAAGACATAGTTCCTTCATACGATTTAGCGAATATGAGAATTGTTAGGCGTTTTGATAAGAAATGTAAAGGCTCTCAGTAATGAAGTTGATAGTGGGAACCATAAATTTAGCGCCGTTTGAGCTTTTGCCTCCTATAGTAGATACCTATTTGGGATGCTTGGTAGTGAGTAAGGAGAGATGTCAATTCATAATTACTAAAGATTGACTGTAAAGTTTATTAAAGAAATGCTCATTTTTGGAGATGGGTTTTATATACTAAATTTCTATCGGAGAGCGATCCCCGACTTGGATGGTGATCGTTGAATCGTTTGATTTTCGAGCTTATTTTCGATTATTGCTGTGTATTTGGGAGGAAAGGTCATGACATTAGCTCAAGCATCTGTTTCAAGACAAGCCGATTCATTGCAAATGATTAAGAGCTTCCTGATATGGAATTTTACATTGGCAGTATGCTTACTGGTTGTCGGTTTTCCGTTGGTTGTTTTAATGGCTACGGTAGGATGTCTGTTATCAATTGTTTTACAATCATTTATGCCAGCTAGTGCAGTATTACTAGTAGCGGGTGGATTGGTTCTGTTTAACGTAATGGCAGTTATGATTGGGGCTGGTGTATTGACAGCAAAAGGTGTTCATCCCAGCGATATGAAATGGTTAAGCTGGTTACATGGTGAGGCTGAAGAAATGCAGACTACTGTTTATGCAGCTTGTCCTTTAACTTGTGAACTCAAATAGTAAACACATACTGCTAAAACTCGATAAACAGTGCATCTGCCCGGTTAAGCCGGGTTTTTTCATGTTTATTTGAGTGCTGAGTGATGAGTGCTGAGTGCTGAGTGATGAGTGCTGAGTGCTGAGTGCTGAGTGATGAGTGCTGAGTGCTGAGTGCTGAGTGCTGAGTGATGAGTGCT
>NZ_JBXXZH010000335.1:0-8573 GCF_059640475.1 Calothrix sp. CBUCES-K 9914 | reverse complement strand
AATCAACTTGAGCATTACGCTGTTCAGCTTGGGTACGCGCGACAGTCGCAGTCAAACTATCAGTTTGACCACGCAGTTCAGCCGCAATTCTATCTACCGTCGCTTGTTGGGCTACACTTTCTCCCTGTAACTGGGCTTGTAAACGGTTAACAGTAGCTTGTTGAGCATCACGCTCTCCTCGCAACTGCGCTTCCAACCTAGCAATAATCGCATTTTGAGCCTGCACTTCCTTCGGTGAACTTGATTTCACACCACCTAAATTGGCACGAGTTTCAAGTAATTTAGCCTTTGCCTCCTCAAGAGCAGCTTGGTTCGTCTTAAAATTATCCAAAACAGCAATTACTTGGTCTTTTTTGACTCTTTCTCCCTCCCTAACCAAAATTTGATCAACCCTAGTTGAAGTTTGTACTCCAGAGCTAGGAGCAGAAATTCTAATCACCTCACCGCGCGGTTCCAGTCGTCCTAAAGCATTAACGCTGTTACTAACAGGTCTAGTGACAGGTGCGGGGTTACTAAGACTTTGAATTTGCTGCCATCTTGCAACAGTTAACACCCCTGCTGTAAGTAATAAAGGAATAATTACAGCAAGACCCCACGTATATTCCCGTCGTTCTCTCGGTCGTTCAGTCTCTGACTCTTGTTCTGTCCACCTTGACATGATTGTTGTTTAATAATTAGTAGTTAGTAATCAAAAGCGTGAAGTTTCGAGGCAAATTATCTTTTTTGAATACCTATTTTTTGAATACCTATTTTTAAAATACCTATTTATTGAGTGATTAATATAAGCAATAGTTACAAACTTGCATAATCTCACAAATTTCCATAAAACATCAAACAAAAAACCTCCTGTAAAACAAAAAACCTCTTGTGGAACGCAAGTCCTTTGCGTCCCACATTCAAAAACAATCAGCACATTATCTTATTACCAGTTAAAATCTAATACTTAGCTGTAAATAAATACAAAACATAGCAAAATATCCTTAATAAAGATTTATTTTTAATTTTAATCATGTCTCAATAGAGAATATGCTCATTACTAACCTAATTGTTTAAAATACAATCTACAAAAATAGTAACTAATATGATGTAAATTAAATATCCAACAGCTTACGCACGCTCCTTACAAGCGCAAAAACTATTAGAGCGCAAAGTATATTTATTTGCATTACATAGAGTGATGTCTTATCTTTATACCAAAGACAACCACAGAGGCAGATAGCAATTAAAAGTTAGAAACAGAGTTTCTATTGTTTGCCATTATATATCGATTATCAAGATTTAGATTGATTTTATTTGTTTTATTTAAAGTTTGGATAAATATAGGCACCAATGTAAAATCTCTTACCGTTTTGTTTTAATTACTAATATTATTTTTAAAATTACGAACAAAAACGTTGCAAATGCAACAAAATCTCAGCAAATCAAACAAAACGTAGGGTGTGTGACGCTATAACAATTAATCAACGAAGCGAAAAAGCCAGTAGCGTCACGCACCATCTTGTATCTTAACTAGGTAAATCAAACAAAACAGTAGTCATATAATGGTCAGCCCAAGCAGAACCAAAAGCTTTTTCAAGGACTCGACGGGTTTTGTCATTTTGCTGCTGCTTAGTACAGTAATTACGCTGTCCAGCCAAAATTTCCGTTGCCTGCTGCGGTGGAACAGGGGATGAGCTTACAGCCAAACGGCAATGTATATCCAAAAAATCTCGAACACGGTTAACAAATATCTCCTCTTCAGAGGGTGTCGCAGGACGCACAAAAGTGCAAAACTCCGAAAAAATATCGCCCCATTGGGGTAACTCGCGCGGGTTTGAGAAATTCGGGGGTTCAAGAGCAGACAAAGCATCCGTATAAGCTTCTGGCATCCGCGAATTAATAGGTGACAAATCTACAATAGCAGCACTGATTTGTCCTCTACCACCAACCAAGTCACAACCAAACATTGGTAGATTATACTCAGGACGGGGAAACATCACGCAATGCAAAATGTCAAGCATGTTACCCACGCGCGCTAATTCAAGATGGATTTTCCGAAACTGAGGAGTTTGGTAGCAGCGATTTTCAATCACCAACTTCTCACCCTCCAGTTTACCTTCAACATATCCAAGCTCGGCAGGCAAAGTATACAGCGATAAATCGAGAGAAGAACGCCAAACAGCTTCGATACAATCAGCCAATTGACGAATAAGAGGGTGTTGTTGCTCACGCACAGAGGGCATAGAAGTCCTTGACATATCTTAATTTAATTAAAGAATATTATCTATCTGTCAGTTTACCGCCCCAGGCGCACCACTGGGGAAGCGGTAAGAGGTAAAGTAAAAATGACTCTCTGTATCGCGTCTTTGTCAGGCACAATGTAAAATAGCATTAGAATGAATACTACCTAAACGATGCAACTAGAAGATTATTTTGACTTTTTGGCGCCTAATGACATTCGTTTGAAAGGGCACCGTATTGGGATTGACAACGT
Organism: Calothrix sp. CBUCES-K 9914; assembly: GCF_059640475.1. Classification (NCBI taxonomy): domain Bacteria; kingdom Bacillati; phylum Cyanobacteriota; class Cyanophyceae; order Nostocales; family Calotrichaceae; genus Calothrix; species Calothrix sp. CBUCES-K 9914. The sequence goes on along the minus strand of NZ_JBXXZH010000335.1, from coordinate 6,100 downwards.
ACTTGATTATTATTTGGAAGGATATACGGCAGAAGAAATTGTAGCAAATATACCTACTCTGAGTTTGGAACAGATTCACGCGACGATTACTTACTATTTACATAATCGCGCCCAAGTCGATGCTTACTTGTTACGTTTGGCGACATGGCGCGAGGAACGTTACCAACAATCACTTGCTAATCCTTCAGCTTTAGCGCAACGCTTAAGAGCAGCGAAAGCTAAAAAATATGAGCAGCAGGTAAGCGCTTTGTGAAAGTACGTTTTTTAATCGATGAAAATTTATCGCCTCGTTTAAAAGTAGCAGTTTTGCGTCTTAACCCTGCTATAGATATTCTACGTGTAGGTGAAAGTGACGCACCAAGCTTTGGTACATTAGACCCCGATGTTTTACGTTATCTAGAATTATCACAGAGGCTACTGGTAACCGATAACCGCACCAGTATGCCATCTCACCTAGAAGCGCATTGGGCAGAGAGTGGTCAGATATGGGGATTATTTTGGGTACGCCCTAAAGTAACAATAGGAGAATTGGCAGAAGAGTTGCTATTGGTATGGGAAACAACGGAAGCAGAGGAATGGATAAGTGAGCTGGAGTGGATTCCGTTGTAAGGAAAATTTAAGCCCGACACGAGCAGGCTAAAAAGATTTTAATAATAGTGTACCGTTATATCTGTAGCTTGGTAGCAAGGAAAATTAGGATGCTCCCATCTATCAAGCTGCTGGTAGCACTTGTTTGGTTTTAATAGAAAGTGCCATAGGGTCGATAGATTTTAATTCACCGTGGCTAATGCTCCAGCAAAAATCTGCTATTTCGAGCATATCCCCAGCATCATGTGTCACAACTAATAACGTCCAATGCTGTTTTAACTTAGCGAGTAAATTTACTAACTGGCGCCGCATAGACCAATCCAACCCAGCAGTAGGTTCGTCTAACAATAATATATGTGGCTGGCGAATTAACTGTACAGCCAACGCTAAACGTCTTTGCTGACCTCCACTCAAAGCATGTGGTCGAGTTGATAAAGACAAATGCTCTAGTCCGACTTCGCTTAATGCTTCTGTTACTCGCTCTCTCCCTATCTCTGGATGTCCTAACCGTAATTCCTCTAAAATTGTTCCACCGCAAAAGTGACGCTCTGGAAATTGAAACACCAATCCAGCTAATTGCTGTATCTGTTCAGGAAGAAGTTCTTGTTCGCGCCAAAACATTGAGCCAGATGTTGGTTCGGCTAGTCCTGATAAAATTTCAAGCAATGTACTTTTACCAGAACCACTTGGCCCAATAATTAGACCGAGTTTTTGAGATTCTAAGTCAAGGTTAATAGAATTGAGAATCGGATTTGCGGAAGCCGTGGGATGATAAGTCAGGTTTCTGAGATAGAGCATTTGTTAAGATTACCAGAAAAAGTCAGCAATTTATTTATTAACTACACTACAAAGGACGATAAAGTTCCGAAAAATTCCCACAATTACGATAAATTTTAATTGTCGGCATTGGTTATTATTAATACCAATGACTAATTACATCTTGATTGTGGCTTTCCTTACGATTAAATAATGGCTACAAAGTAATGGGAGCTTAGAAAACAGACGTTAGTCAGAACTGCGTAAGAACCTCGACGCAACCTGTGTATGAGCAGCAGGGAGCGATTATTGCGATTATAAGTAACGTATACAACAGCTACAATAGTAGTATCACTGAGGAAAGTTATGGGTAAAGTGTCTTGTTCTCCAAAATCAATGTACACTGTTAATCTAACAAAACTTGCAAGTGCAGGGTTAGCAGTATTTATCACGCTTACCACCGCACTCGGCGCCTCACGCGCTGCCGACCCGTTCCGCACAACACAACCGCGTAAAATTGGCGACAATACAGAAGCAGCATTCAAAGCAATTTTTCTTCAAGGAAACTATAAAGAAGCTGACAGCTTTTTGCAAAAGGCAATAGCGAGCGAACCGAACGAACCCTTAGCGTATGCGATGAAAGCTTCATTAGCATACACAAATAACGATATTGCGAGTCTTGACACCTACAGTCAGAAAACCTCAGAAATCGCAGAAAAATTAATTTCGAGTGACCCACTGCGTGGTAACTTATACTCAGCCGTTGGGCAATTTCTGGGAGGAGCAGTTATCCTCAGTCGTCAGGGAACCGTTAATGGGGCGCCCAGTGCCTTAAGTAGACTGCGAAAAGTATATGAACTTCTGGACAAAGCAGAAGCAGCATCCCCCCAAGATCCAGAGTTAAATTTATTGAAAGGCTACATGGACTTAATGCTAGCCGTCAACTTACCATTTGCCGACCCATCCCAAGCCATCGAGCGTCTAGAGAAAAATGCGGCGCCCCAGTATCTTGTAGATAGAGGTATCGCCATTGCATACCGTGACTTGAAGCAATACGATAAAGGACTTGAATATGCCGATAGAGCATTAAAAGGTACACCAGATAACCCAGAAGTAAACTATCTTAAGGCACAGATTTTACGAGCGAAAGCCAACAAAGACAAAAACCCCCAGATGATGCGTGAAGCTGTAAGTCTATTTGACAAAGCCTTAGCCAGAAAATCTCAACTACCCTCTAGCTTAGTTAAGCAGATGGAGCGCGAACGACGTAACGCAGATAGTAGCGTAGCAACTCTCGGAAGATAGGTTTCACGCGGAAAGGGGTTATATATTTTTTAGTTTCTCCCCTTTCCTTGTGTCTTCATTGCACTTAGAGTTTTAGAATAGGTTATCTTACTCTTTTCCTTTCCCTCTTCCTATGCTTGTACAATTCCGTGAAATCAACGCTTTTGATATTTGGATTTGGTTTAAATTTAGTACAGTACCATCACAACGCGAAAAAGAATTTGTTGAAGAAGTCTTTAGTTCATGGTTTTATCTAGGTAAATTAGGCGCCTTCAACGCAGAGAATCTTCAAGTGCAGGAAACAGGTCTAGAACTTAGCTACATGACCTATAACCAGGACGGTTACGATAAAAGCTTAAAAGCACTCATGCACAACATGGGAGAATTTGAGTACGAAGGAGAATGGGGGCGATGTTGGTTTGATTTAGGTACTAGTGATGCCATTGCACTAGATATTTTGATCAACGCTCTTACCCAGCTAAGTGAAGAATATGTAATTATCGAAGAACTGTACGTCGGCGGAGAAAATGAAGATTGGTCAGTAGAAAACAGCGAAAGCCGTCCCTCTTTCATGTACGATAACTAACTGATATTTTTGTATATTTTTGTATCATCTAAAAACAATGTATAAAGAAGGTGAAATCCGTCTCATCGCCCTAGGCTTAATTCGTAACGGCGCCAAAACATTACTATCCGAAGGCTACGACCCAGTAAAACAAAGCACATTCTACAGAGCAATGGGTGGAGGAGTAGACTTTGGAGAAACCAGCTTAGAAGCACTCAAACGAGAATTTCAAGAAGAAATACAAGCCGAACTAAAAAACATTCGCTACCTGGGATGTTTGGAAAACATATTTACCTTCAACGGCAAACCCGGACATGAAATAATACAGCTATACGAATGTGACTTCGTAGACCCCAAATACTATCAATTTGAAAGGCAAGAATTTACCGAAGGCGAACGTAAAAAAACAGCAGTTTGGGTAGATATAGACCGCTGTAAATCTGGAGAATTCAGACTAGTACCTGAACAATTTTTAGATTATTTTTAAGACTGTTTTTAAGATTGTTTTTAAGATGTATTATTGTAGCACATCGCCTGTACGCCTGTACGGTGGGCATTGCCCACCCTACTATTTACTATTTACATAGAGGAAGAGTAAATTTGAACTTCAAGGAACTTATAGGTTTAAGAAGTCATCTTTTATACAAAGCCTTCCTTAATAATAACTATTTATGTCAAATCGCTTACTTAAGCTACAGCTATTTAAACCACTATTTATAACCTTATCTTTACTAGTTTCTAGCTTTGGGTGTCTTGCAAAAACATCCATAACCAATCAAAGCGCGCGCGCTACAACAAATACAGTAATTGCTCAAACTTCTAACAAACCCGCGCCACAAGAAATTTTACAAATAGGAGAAGTACGCGCGTTACCAGGCAAACTTGACACAGTACCCGTTTTCAACAGTAACAGTCCAGAATGGATAAAAACAGAAGGAATCTTACTCTCCACATTCCCAAATACTGGTAAAACAACCCCAGCACCACACCTTAACTATCCATTTCTTGGACGCTTTGATTTATTCGCCCACCACTACACGCACACACCCAAAGACTTACAAACCCTATATATCGGAGTCATACTTCAAAACCCTACAAACAAACCAGTTACCGTAGATATACAGCAAGCAGCAAGTTATTTAATGCAAGAGGCGCCGTTTGTAACTTTACCTCCATATATTGAAAACAACGACGGCAAAACTTATTCCGGTCCAGGCGCCAGAGCAGTTGCAGATGTATTACGCGGAGTACGTCAAAAAGACTTTCCAGCAAAACTAGTAATCCCACCACAGTCATATCGAATGTTAATGAATGGCTCAATACCAGTGCGTGGACTAGAAAAACCAGTAAACGGTCGTTCCAGCTTTATGCGCCTAAAAAGCAGCGGTAAAATATATGCTGCCAGCATGGCAATGTTTGCCAAGAAAAATACAGATGGCAGCGAACGGGCGCCAACTCTTACAGAATGGCAAAATTTATTAAATACCGGAAACTTCGCAGCACCGCGCGACAAAACCCCAACACCTCCCGACGCAGTAGGTGGACAACTAATATATGGACGTGTAGCAGGAGTATCACAAGGTTCACAATGGCAAGCAACACTCGTAGATAAAAACTCCACACTCCTCAAAATACCCCAACAAGGAAAAACCATCTCTTACGGTTTAGTCACATTGCGAGGTGGTCGCTTAGGAACAGAACAAAACCAAACAGCAAAAATGCTCGCGCGTTACCCAGATACGGCATACGAAGCACACGGCAACTACGGCATTGAATATAATCTAAACCTGCCATTACACAACAACACCACTCAAACACAAACAGTAGGCATCACCTTAGAAACACCATTAAAAGAAGACAAACTATCTCAAAGTAACCTACGCTTCCGCAAACCATCCTTAGACTTTCCATATTTCCGAGGAACAGTCCGAGTCAAATATACCGACGACCAAGGAAAACAACTAACTCGCTATGTACACCTATGGCACCGAACCGGACAAATAATAGAACCATTAGTTAAACTAACAATGCCAGCAAACACAAGGCGCCAAGTCCAAGTAGACTTAATATATCCACCAGACTCCACACCACCCCACGTCCTAACCGTAAAAACATCTCCAGGTGTGTGATGCCTACAACAATTCATCAAGGTACTATATAATTCATCTGGCATCACGCACCAGCTACTTCAAAGTGACGAACAAGCAGAAATTGTTAGCATTGAAAAAATTAGAGAGAAGCCAAACAATATAATTTTCTTTCTTAAACAAGAAGGATAGTAATTATGAGTTGGACATATCGTGTTTTCCGAGACAACCAAGGACGTTACTCAATTCGAGAAGTCTTTTATAACAGAGATAAAAAAATTATTAACTATAGTAAAGCACCAGTAGCAGTAGCAGGCGCCTCTGTTCAAGAACTAATGCAGCTTGTGCAATGGTTTAGAGAAGCATTCGACTTACCCGTCTTATCACTCGAAGAAATTGATAATGAAATTTCAACACAGCCTAAAAGTAATAAATCAGACCGCAGTCAAAATATTTCTTTAAAGCAAGTTATTGCCGAATCATCTACAGATGTCGATGCAGTTAGTTAACAAAAGGCGCCTAATTTTTGTAGAATTATTTCGTCGTTGGGTAACGCAACATCAGCTTGTCCACTAGCTGACATCTTGCACCTCTACGTATTAATTCTTAATTACGAGTATATATGTATTTAATAATACTAACATACATAGTCCATTTTAATGGACTTTTGCTATTAGCCTAGTCCTAGGCGGGTATGAGCGTAGTTATAAACTCTGCAATTAATATTACTGGCGCCGCAAGCGCTCCAGTAAAATATGAAACTAGCACATTTTTTGGAACCCTTATTGTATATGGATTTTTTGAATGTGCAAGTTAGGAG
>NZ_JBXXZH010000334.1:0-8624 GCF_059640475.1 Calothrix sp. CBUCES-K 9914 | reverse complement strand
ACATTCGTAATTGGTTTGCTCATTGCTGTTATTGTACCTCACCAGCTTAGGAAAGGCTATATTATTTTATGGAACTTTCATACAAACACCCATAGCAGTAGCGAATAATTCAAGCCCCAGTGCTGAAATACAACACACGGCACCTTTATTAAATAATCTCGGCGCCTATCATCACCCAATTTCAACAAAATCAGAACTTGCTCAACGTTATTTTGACCAAGGACTAATTTTGACTTACGGGTTTAATCATGATGAAGCAGCTCGCTCATTCCGTACTACAGCAGAAATAGATGACACCTGTGCCATGTGTTACTGGGGAGTTGCTATAGTTAAAGGTCTTATTGCCTCACAATTGTAGCATAGGCATCTCGCCTGTGCGGTTCTGGTGCGGTCAGGCGAGACGCCTAACCTACGCAAAAAAAATAAGGTAAGCAAAAATGAAATTAAGATGCTTTTTCTGATAATGTTAACCTGACCGCGCGTCTGGAAGGACTAACTAAATTTTACGGCGTATCCCTATTAATTTCCGAGCAAACGCTACACCATCTAAGTCAACCTGAAAAATATCAAATTCGGTTTTTGGATAGAGTAATAGTTAAAGGACGGACTGAAGCAATAGCAATTTATGAAGTACTCGATGCAGAACTTGAAGCAATTCGAGCATTGAAAATCCAAACGCAACCAGAATTTGAACTGGGATTAGAGTACTATAAAAGCAGTGATTTAGCTCTTGCAAAAACATATTTTGAAAAAGTACTCACCGTTCATCCCTCAGATAAAACATCATTACTTTACTTAGAGCGAGTAGAAATCTTATTAAAACAGGGAGTTCCCGAAAACTGGAATGGTATTTGGGCTTTAACACAGAAGTAATAATTTTTTATGTTCAGAAGGCGCCTTTAATTTAAGCGTGTAAGGTGTTGCGGGGAGCAAGAAAGTACTCTCCCGACGTACAAAACTAATGAATGGGTTGATTTCCATACTTTCACTTACAATCGATAGGGAAGGCGCCTGCAATATGCATGTGCAATGAAAGCTGATAACATGTCATTATATAGATAAACTAAAAAATTAGGTAAGTTATACTATATGGAAAATTTAATTATTCTTAACGACGTAGCTATTTCACCTGACTTATTAGCCGCAACAGATAAAGCTGTTCAACAAGGGAAAGCCAAAAGTCGTAATGAGTTTATAGCTAAAGCTTTGCGTCGAGAATTAGAAGCGCTGAAAAGGGCAGAAATTGATGCACGATTGACAGAAATGATTAATGACCCTGAGTATCAAAGAGAAGTATTGCAAATGGAAGCCGAATTTGCAACTTCCCAATGGGAGGCTTTGACGTCTCTACAAGTATTGTGGGATTAAATAGGGCTTGCTGAATAGAAATATAACCTTTACCATGTAAGGATTTCAAGCATTTTTATTCCAATTAGGTGCAAGAGTTAAGGCGCCTATCGGCTCAAAATCCGTGCATTTGGGTGGAAAAATTAGGGCTTGATTTTTAAGCTAACCTCCGAAACAACCATTTTTTGTACTGTGAGCGCATCCAGATTAATTTTGTGGAGTTTTTCAGCAAGCCCTAAATAAAATAATTTGTCTGTTGGGTAGAGGCTTTGCGGAACCCAACCTACAGTTTTCCTTTGGTTGAACCTGAATATGTAATGTTTTTAGTTTGAATTTGATTGTTGTCTCCTGTTTGCCATTGCCATTTGCCGACACTGAGTTTTTTCACACATTTCCATTGAATTGATGTGTTAGGTGATAACCCAGATATTAAACCTGTCCATTTTGGTGTTTTTGGGCCTGGCCCGTTATGGTTTGGTGGTGGGTTGTAAATGTATTCGTGGTAAACGTTTGGTGATAATGCTTTGCCTTTGTTTGTATCCCAGTTTCCTAGCTGCGGTTTGTTTCCTACTACGTATATGCTTTCTCCGGGTTTTGCCCAAGCGTTGTCACATACAAAGTTTATAGATGTTGTAACGGGAATGTTTGTTAGATTAAATTTAAATTCTTTGTCTTGTTCGGCGCCTGTAATTCCTGATTTTGCGATAATTAAGTTATCTCCAGCATTATACCAACCACGAGCGGCGCCTTCAAATTCAGTTTTATTATTAAATTGAGTTAATTTTGTACCATTTACAGTGACAGCAGTAGCTTTGGCGTTTTCAGCGATTAATTGTACTATATTGTTTCGCTGTTGAATTGCTCCTTGGTAGGTGCCTTTAGCTTTTTCTATGGTGACTGTTGCAATATTTCCTGATTTTACAGCTTTAATATCTGTAGTTCTGGTTTGATATATTGGCTCTTTGTTTTCAGTATAGCTGATGGTTGAGCCGTCATCTTCGTAGAGTGTAAATTGGCTGTTTTTTTCGTCAGGATAAACTTTGAGAATTAGGTCATTCTTTAAAGTTCCTGCTCCAAAGACGTTTTTGGTTTCAGTATCAACGTGCATTAGTGGGATAATGGCGCCGGAGCGAACAAAAGTAGGTAAGCGGAGAATAGCATCTATATAAGTAGGAAAAGATTTTATCCATTCACCAGTACTACTTAACCATTGATTAGTATGGTAATTTATCCATTTGCCTTGAGGTAGATAAATATCACGTTCATATTCGCCATGTTTAGCAACGACACCTACCATGATATCTTTACCGATTAATTTCTGGTTGCCCATGTTTCTAACTACTGGGTCATTTTGGAAATAGAAGACAAGGGGAGCTATTAGAGGTTCTGCAAGTAAATGCGCGCGGTAAGCGAGAGAATAATAGTAAGGGGTTAATTCATATCGCTGGCGAATATTTTCTAAGTTGATTTGTTTATAACCTACTAAATTGGGTGCTGTTTCATAACGCTTTGCAGTTTGAAAACTATTGTCTGTGTGGGGACGAACGGGTACATCAAACCAGGCGCCATTTGCAAACCATTGTGTGTACATTTCGGCTTGATACTGTAAACTACCAGAATGATTCTCGTTATAAGGAACACCCTCACGTCGGAAACCACCAATGTCTGACCCATAATAATCAATACCTGAGAAAGACATATGCATTTGTGAATTTAGATGAGTCGCAAGTAATTCTAAGTTGGAACCAATATCCCCCGACCACATCGCGGCGCCATATCTTTGAGTACCAGGGGCGCCGGAACGTGTAACAATAAAAGGTCTACGGTTGATTTCGTTACGATGGCGGAAATAACCTTCATATATAGATTGGTTCCAAAACAAGTTGTAAAGGTTATGGATATCTTTATGCTGATTACGTTTAACACCTGCAACTTCCATACCCTCATAACAAGCATTACCATCGTACTTTTCCGGTTCTCCTAAATCTGTCCAATGAGCGAGAATTCCCTTTTGCACTAAATTGGGAAACCGTCGATTTTCATGTACCCATTCACCAGCAGCTTTATCCGACCAATCTACCATCCCAGCTTCACCAAACCAGTTTTTGAGAATTACGGGTGCAGATTGGTTGCTGGCATCACATTGATTATTAGTTCTTTTATAAACCAATAGATTTGCTGCTTGCATTAGTGCAAAAGTATTGGTATTTTTACTAATGTAAGCTTCTTCAATGGCAACAAAACCAATGCCATCTTGTAGAAAATCAGCAATTTGTTTTGCAGGGTTAGGAAATTCAAAGTTATTACCATCGTTACTGGTTGTGTGCCAATCTAATGCTCCCATGCGACTATTAGGACTGTCTTTAATAATTCCTCCAAACCATTGCAAGTCTAAAACAAATCCATCAACAGGAAACTTATCCGCGCGTAAACCATCTCGAAGCGTTTTAACTTGATTCCAGTTTTTGTAACCAAATTCTGAAACCCACATTCCAAAGGCTTTTTTTGGTGGTACTGGAGGTTTGCCAACCAATTCGAGATAATCTCGGCGTAAGTCGGGTAAATCTTTACCTGTCATTATATAGAAACGAATTTGCTCACCCTCCATTTGGACTTTCCAGGGTGTGCTAGTAAAGTCCCAGCGCTGTTTGTAAGGGTTATCGAGAAATAGAGCATAGTTAAGATTATTTTTCCCTAAACCATACATAATTGGAAACTGGACATTTCCCACCATCCCCGCAGAGCCAAATGGCATAAAACCGTTTCCATACGCTTGTTCTTGCCATTTGGGTTGTTCTTCTCGTACTCCATGACTTAACCAGTCTCCATCAGCAGAGCCTAATTTTTTAAACTGTTGTCCTAAACCATATACGTTCTCGATTTTTTCTGGCGCCAGAGTTAAACCTTTCCAGTCTTGCTGTAAATCTTGTGGGCAAACGGTAGTTAATGCAGCTTTTTTAACTTTGTCAAAGAGGGAAATACATAAACTGCTTTGATTAATAGTAACCTGAATATCACTTGTTTCGATGATATTTCGATTCTGAGAATAAACGGATGGCCCTGGATAGTTTTTCCGATAAATCATCGGTGAAGTATATAAGGGTGTATTAATATCAGAACTTTTGTCACTATCTTTCTGAGCCGAATACTCAAAGTGAATTAAGTCATTATCTAGTGTTTCAACAATTAAAGTTTGATTATCGTTACTAAATTTGGCTTGCTTGACTTCTGCAACTGCTGGACTACTCAAATTTGATAAAAAAAAGAAGAAAATTAATAGGGAGATATTTTTCATAAAGAGTTTTTGGATAGGGAAGGTTGGCAACGGATAACAACGGATGTAACGGATGGTTTATCCGTTTTATCCGTTACATCCTTTGCAAAGGAATTTAAAGAGAGTTTGCGCTGGCGCCACTCTGTAGTGCGTGGATGTGGTAGCCATTACCGATGTATCTAATTATTCTGCTTAAATCAGTACGTGTAGTAGACATAGCAATTCTTTGTAATGCACCAAGAGTCAAATTTAATACGATGTGATTTGGGATGTTACATCGTTTTTTGAATATTGCCTAGTATAATTAATATTTTCTTAATTATTACAGTATTGAGGTTACAAAAGTTTACATAGTTGCGATTCTTATGTTCAATTGAGGGGTGAGGCTTAGTTGACATTTCTAGATTTATCTGCCTATTAATAGAGAACTTAATTACACATAAGTATAAAAATTAAATTATGTAGGGAGAGATTAACTTAATACAACTAACATTACTATTACTCGCATGAATTTATGCGAGCGGGTTTACCTGCGGAAAATCAAAGAAACTAGGGAATAGGAAATGGCATCTAACAGTCAGGTTTTGACGAAACAACAAAATACAACCTATGTAATTTTAATTGCAGTCGCTGCAGCGCTAGGCGGTTTTTTATTTGGTTTTGATACTGCTGTAATTAACGGCGCCGTGTCAGCTTTGAGCAAAGCGTTCAATATTGATAGCTTCATGACGGGTTTTGCAGTATCTTCGGCGTTGTTAGCTTCCGCTGCTGGCGCCTGGATAGCTGGACCAATTGCTGATAGGCAAGGTCGAATCAAAACTATGGTAGCTGCTTCAATTTTGTTTACATTGGGCGCTATAGGTTCGGGGGCGCCTTTTGGAATTTGGGATTTTATTTTTTGGCGCGCTGTGGGTGGAGTTGGTGTTGGGATGGCTAGTGTGATTGCTCCAGCGTATATTGCTGAAGTGGCGCCTGCTCACTTACGGGGAAGATTAGGTTCACTACAACAGTTAGCGATAGTTGTAGGAATATTTATAGCACTGCTTTGTAATTACTTTATTGCATCCACAGCAGGTTCGGCGGAGGCGCCATTTTGGTTTGGGGTGACAGCATGGCGATGGATGTTTTGGGCAGAAATTCCACCAGCAGTATTGTATGGAATAGCGGCGTTGAAAATTCCAGAGTCACCACGATATTTAATTGCTCAACAACGTTATGAACAAGCAGGGGTAGTTCTTAGAAAAGTGCTTGGTGGTGATGTTGATGCCAAGATAGATGAAATTCGGCAAACTGTGATGACGGAACGCAAGCCTAAATTTTCTGACTTGCTCAGTCGTAGTGGTGGACTACTACCAATTGTTTGGATTGGTATGGGATTATCGATTTTGCAACAATTTGTCGGCATTAATGTGATTTTCTACTACAGCAGTGTGCTTTGGCAGGCTGTTGGATTCTCTGAAAAGGATTCTTTACTGATTACCGTTATCACTGGTGTTGTAAATATTTTGACCACGTTAATCGCAATTGCATATGTAGATAAATTTGGTCGCAAACCTTTACTTGTAATTGGTTCTATTGGGATGACAGTGACTTTAGCTACTTTGACTGTCATTTTTGGTGGCGCCACTGTAGATGCAGTTACAGGTAATCCGAGTCTTTCCGGTGCATCAGGAATAGTCGCTTTGATAGCAGCGAATTTATATGTAGTCTTTTTTGGTTTCTCCTGGGGTCCAATTGTTTGGGTAATGTTAGGAGAAATGTTTAATAATAGAATACGCGCGGCAGCACTATCTTTAGCTGCTGCGGTACAATGGCTTGCCAATTTTCTGATATCTACTACATTTCCTCCTTTGCTGAAAAACTTTGGCTTAGGTTCCGCTTACGGTTTATATAGCATTGCCTCAGCTATTTCTATCTTCTTTGTGATTCTGCTAATTAAAGAAACCAAAGGTAAAGAATTAGAAGAAATGTAATCAAATATGTCCACCCGTAGGATAGGCGTCTCGCCTGTCCTAGAAATACAAAGTTTAAAACTGTAGGTTGGGTGGAGGCTTTACGTAACCCAACAGTTGGTGCATGACGCTACAAGTCTTATAACTACGTTGAAATTTATTCATAGCGTCACGCACCCTACGTTTTTATATGCCACTTGCGTAAGTCCTATAAAATTAATACAGCGATTAGTTAGCAGCAATGGCGCCTTTATTTTTATTTTTATCAGCCATCAAAATTAAGCTTTACATCATTTCTAATAATCCCTCGGAGCGTGAAATCACTGGTGTATAACCAAGTTCGCGTCGTGCTTTTGTATCATCTACAGTAACTTCACACCCAATCATAGATAAGGCTGTGCGAGTAATTGGAGGTGAACCTTTGAGGTTTAATAAATTCCAAGCAGTCTCTAAACTCCATGCCAATGTCCAAACTAACCAGTGTGGTATGCTAAGTCTCCCTGGTTTAACTCCTTGAGTTTTTGCTAACTCTGTAATAAAGCTTCGGAATTCCACAGTTACACTATCGGTAATAAAGTAAATTTCACCACCCTTTCCTCGCTCTGCCACACAAATCAATCCCTCACACAAATTTTTGACGTGGCATGTAGAGATAGGATAGCGACCTCCAGATATCCAGGCAAAATTACCATTACGCATAGCTTTAACAAAGCGCGCGAGTAATGTGGTGTCTCCTTTTCCCCAGACAAAACGGGGACGAACTACCATTGTTGTGAATTCATCTGAATTTGCTTCAACAACTTTTGTTTCTGCAATTGCTTTGGTAAGTGCGTAGTAACCTAATGGTTTTGCTGGAAGAGGGTGAGTTTCATCCGCGTTGATAATTGGTTTTCCTTCTATCAAAACAGCGTCGGTACTCACATAAACAAGGCGCCGTACACCTGTTGCTCTTGCTGCTGCAATGGTTTGCTCTGTTCCACTTACATTGACTTTCTGAAAATCTTCTAAAACTCCCCAATCATCTACCTTTGCAGCTACATGAAATACTACTGAGCATCCGGACATCCCAGACTTTAGTGCCTGTAAGTCATTAATATCCCCACTTATGGGAGTGGCGCCACAAGATTCAAGAATATGAATTTCTGACTCCCACTTAACTAGCGCGCGTACTTCAACACCTTGTTGCACAAGAGTTGTTATGAGGTTACGACCAACAAATCCAGAACCACCAGTTACAAAAACACGCATCATTTTGTCTCCTTAAATTTAGTACACTTAATTTTTTGAACTACCATTATTTGTTCAGTCGCGCTTCAACCGCCTTAAAAATTCATTTCATAGTTAATAGAGAATTTGTTTCACGGTTGGTTACTGCTCCCCAACGCAATTAGCCGTAAAATCAAATTCTACAGATATTAATGCATTCTAGTGTAATTTCATACAACACAATTTTGGTATAGGAAATTGTTCCTATATAATAACAGCTAGGAGTTCGTATGAAGCTCAAGTCTATCTCAACACCATTTATTACGACCACAACTATTGTTACATTTGAAAAAATAATACATGTATATTTAGATTCAAAGTTAATCCTTTAATGGCACCCTCTGAACGGTTACAATTAGAGAACTCTTTGGAAACATTGCTTTCCAATCGGCAGATAAACTTGGAAGTAATACTCAATTACTTTTAACGTTTAGATTTATGATTGAAATAGCTAGCGAGTTTCTCAGTCTCAGCAACTTTCAACGCGCGTGGGAAAAAGTTGCGGAAAATCGTGGTTCTGCGGGAGTGGATGGTGAAACTCTCGATAACTTTAAAAGCAATCAAACTGTTAATATTTACTTGTTGCGGGATGCTGTTGCTAATGGCAGCTATCAACCGATGCCTTGTAAGCAAGTAATGACATGAACTTTATGCACCAACGTATTAATACTTAATTTTATCATTAACACGAAAAAATAGGTATTTATAGCCTGCTCCCGGCAGGCTTTGTTCGTATAGTCCCACCCAAGCGCGGGTGTAGGTGCAAGATATAAGCCTCCGACTAG
>NZ_JBXXZH010000333.1:0-8665 GCF_059640475.1 Calothrix sp. CBUCES-K 9914 | reverse complement strand
ACAGGACTTACGATATTGTCACAATTGAGAGTCGGTGCGTGACGCTACAGGTCTTATAGCTACGTTGAAGTTTTTTTGTGGCGTCACACACCCTACGATTTTTATGTGCCAGTTGCGTAAGTCCTGTTTAAATAATGTTTTAACAATATAAATCCTCCCTAGCCCTGCTTATTAAGGGGGGTTGGGGGGATCATCTATTAGCTTTCCATCCGTTTAGCAAATGAGGATATGCTATGGGTTTGGGAAACATGCCTTGTATACTTGCTTGACGCTGTTGTATTGGTTCGTTACTCATGTTCCATAGGGTTTCGTAGAAGAAGAATGATACTCCTGCAAATTTACGCGCGCGCACGTTTTGGACTTGGGTTTGAATTTGTTGCATTGGTACAGGCTTACCTTTCAAACCGCTTATTATTCCGATACTAACAGGAATATGACTACGCGCGCTTTTAACTTCTGGACGGTCTAATTCGCTGTTAAATACTTTTAAGTCATTGCGGTATACTTGTATAACTAGTTCTTCAATTAGTCCCATTCTTTCCCAGCGTTCCCAGTCTGCAAGGAAGAAGTCATAGGAAAACCGTTGTGGGTTTGGCGCCATTGAAACTAAGCAATCTTTTCTTACAGCTTTAATTGCTGTAAATACCCGTTTCATATAGTTTGTCATTTTATTGGCACGCCAACGTAACCATTCTGGGTCTTGGGGATTTTTTGGAGGTAGTTTACCGCGATTTTCTTTTTTATATAGCGCTACTGTATAGGAATCATAACCTAGTTCGGCGGGTAAACCAAAGTGGTCGTCAAATTGAATACCATCTACATCGTAGTTTTTAACTATTTCTACAATTAAATCTTGCATGAATTGCTGGACATCTGGACGAAATGGGTTTAACCATACTCGGTCATGTGTGCCTTCTTTTACAATTTTAGTACCATCACGACGACTAGTAAGCCATTGTGGGCGC
Organism: Calothrix sp. CBUCES-K 9914; assembly: GCF_059640475.1. Classification (NCBI taxonomy): domain Bacteria; kingdom Bacillati; phylum Cyanobacteriota; class Cyanophyceae; order Nostocales; family Calotrichaceae; genus Calothrix; species Calothrix sp. CBUCES-K 9914. The sequence goes on along the minus strand of NZ_JBXXZH010000333.1, from coordinate 7,700 downwards.
CGTTTTGCAAGTTCGGAATCAGCAGGCGCCATAAAACCAAACTCAAACCAGGGTATCACAGTTAAACCTTTTGCGTGTCCAGATTCAACTACTTCTTTGAGCATATCGCGTCCTTGTAATCCTGGTTCGGGGTCGAGGTCACGTCCAATAACTCGCTCCGCAACTTTACTAGGATATAACGTCCATCCCCAGTTCCATACCGTTGGGTATACTATATTAAAATTTAATTCTTTGAGACGCGCTAAAGCATTATCCAAACGCTGTTTATCGAATAGGACGTTACTATCTATATTAGTTAGCCAAACTCCCCGTAACTCACTTGCTGGTAAGCGGGAAGAAATTTGTGCGTTTATTGGTAAAGAAAATAACATTGTTACCGCTAAACTCAAAGCCACTAGTACAGCGAAATAACGCTGTTTCACGGGGTGCCTCACACTCCACTTCAAATCTATCATTGTTTATTCGTGTCACTCTTTGAAAGCATGATACACGTATGACCCCATATTTGGCTCATAAGTTGCTTGCAACGGATAAAACGGATGCAACGGATAGGTATGTACTAAATATTATATTTTGATTGAAAAATAATTTAGTCTTCTCTAAAACTCGATTTTTGACCGTCGTTGATGGATTATTAAGATTGATTAAGAAAAAAAAGAGATAATCTAAACACGATATGGAGATTTTAACTCGTTTGGACGTAATAGAAGCAATTCAGGAAAACTGGGCTGTTATAGTAGTCACTTGTATTCAATTTACAATTTGGGCTTCGTTATCGCTGTTGCTTGCTGAGGTATTGAGAGACAGCTACCACGCTTTGTGTCACCAAGTTAGTTGGTTAGCGAAATGGCATAACAAGCACCATATGGCTTATAAACGAGATTTTTCGGTTGTTTCGCTCAAAGCTTATCAAGATTCGCAGTTATACCATGATATTTTAGAATCGGGTTTACTTGTGGCAGTCGTAACACCGTTGGCTTTTATTATCCATCAAGCGGGGTTTTGGTTGGGAGTAGTTTACGCTTGGGGTTTTCTATATGGTGCGAGTTTAAGATATTTTCAGGGAAGTATTGATACAGACTACACACATTTGCCTGGACCTCTAGAAGAAGTTCCCTCTGTATGGCTGGTAAATAGAACCTACCACTGGCGCCATCATTTTGATAATGTGAATGCATACTATAGTGGTGTTTTTCCTCTGGTGGATAAAGTGCTTGGAACAGGATTATCGCTTCAAGGCAAAACAGTAGCTATAACTGGTGCATCAGGTGCTTTGGGACAAGCGTTAACAGCAGAGCTTGTTCAGCATAGAGCTAAAGTTGTTGCTCTCACAACTCGTCCCGACCAAATATCAACAGATGGGGTAAAGGTGCTTTCGTGGCAGATGGGTGATGAAGCTGCGCTTAAGGACAGTTTACAGAAAGTCGATATTTTGATTATCAACCACGGAATAAATGTATATGGCGCCCGTACATCAGAGGCAATAAATTCTTCTTACGAAGTAAATACCTTTAGTGCTATGCGGTTGATGGATATATTCATGACCACTATAACTGGGGCAGACGCTAAAGCAACAAAGGAAATTTGGGTTAACACTTCCGAAGCTGAAGTATCTCCTGCACTCAGTCCATTGTACGAACTTAGTAAACGCGCGCTTGGAGAAATTATCACCCTCAAACGGTTAGATAAGGTTTGCACCATACGTAAATTAATCCTTGGCCCATTTAAAAGCCAGCTTAATCCTTATGGTGTCATGTCGGCGCCGTTTGTTGCTAAAGGGATATTATTTTTAGCAAAGCGAGATTTTCGTAATATCATCGTCACCGTCAACCCTTTGACATATATATTGTTTCCCATCAAAGAACTCAGCACATTTTTGTATTACCGTCTCGTAGGGTGCGTGACGCCACCAAAAACTTTGAAACGAAGCGACTAACCTGGTAGCGTCACGCACCGACTCTCATAAGGTGCGTGGCGCCACACATCGGCACTCAAAAGGTGCGTGGCGCCACAAGTTATCAAGCTTCGTTGTACGATTGTTGGTGGCGCCACACACCCTACAAATGTGGGGTCAACCACCCCACCCTCGATTTGAATAGGGTGAATAAAATCGATTCAAGGTTATCCCAATAGATGTCAACAAAATTACTCACTTACCTACTCATAGGATGATTTCTCTGGGTAATTTTGCTGATATTTTCTTAGTAGTGCATTAAATTATGGTCAGGGTGTCAAATGATAGGTCTAGTTAAAACACAACGAGAATCAAAGCAAGATGCAGTATTGACTGCTGCAATTAAAACGTTGGCAAGGTCAATAATGGTGGCAAGTGGTGATTTTTCACTGCTTTTAGCTTGCTGCAATTCTCCAAACCGACAGCAGGATATAGTAAGTTTGCTCCATGATTTCTCTGCTGTTGATATTCAAGAAATGATTTTACCCGCAACAGCTGACACGCTTTACACTACTATTGTTAATAAGTTGGGTTCTACTCAGCCTGAAGCTCTCATGGTTAGAGGTTTAGAGTCGGTAATCTCCATAAATCAGTTGATTGTTTCTACGAACCTCATGCGCGATGAGTTACGTAAACAGTTCAATTTCCCTTTGGTACTGTGGGTCAATGATGATATTGTACGCCGTTTGGTATGGCTGGCGCCTGATTTGAAAGACTGGGCAGCATGTACTATCCGCTTTGATGCACCAGGTTCGTTTAATCAACAATCTTTATCTGCTTAGTGTACGTATAAATACTATACGTAATTTTATTGAGATAAATAACTAGGACATACAACAGTTTATATCTATATATATAGGAATAATGAGCTTGGCTCGTCTTTTTAAAGTTTCTGTAATTTGAAAGGAACAAAGGACGAGTGACTTTGCGTCTCTTTGCGTATAAACAGGGAAATTTATTATATCTACTTACTTTAATATTTCATCCCGAACGATGTAAGTTTAGGATGAAGGATTTGTTATTATTCGCAATTAATTATTTACAGCGAGTTAATTGCTAATGAATCGTTACTGCTCACACATTGTCGTTATGAAAAGCAATTTCAAAAGTAATTCTACCATGAATCAGCGCTCCTGTGTTACTGCTTTGATACTAAGTGGTATTTTGTCAGTTAGTAGCAGCATCACCTTACTTAATAGTGCTACAGCGGCGCCTACAAATTCTGCATCATCTGTTACAAAAGAAGTTTTAAAAGTTAGCAGTAATAATGAGCGTTTACCACGTTCGGTCAGAAATGCAGTCATCAGAGACTTATCACGGCGCCAAGGTATTTTACCATCAAAAATCAGCATTGTTGAATCTATAGAAAAAACTTGGCGGAATGGCTGTTTGGAACTAGCAGGGCCAGGTGAACTTTGTACACAAGCTTTAGTCCCAGGATGGCAAGTTGTCGTATCTAACGGTCGTGAAAATCTTATTTACCATACCAACAACAATGGTCGTATTTTACGTGTTACTAATCGAAATACTTCTGATAACGGTAATAACACTAGCTTACCCGATAGAGTTCGTGATGCAGTAATTAGAGCCGCATCATCTCGTTTAAGAGTACAGCCAACACAGCTTAACATTATTCAATCCGCAAAAAGAGACTGGAAAGACGGATGTTTGGAACTTGCTGAAGCAAACGTTGCATGTAGTCAACAAATCATTTCAGGTTGGCGTGTTGTTGTTGGTATCAAAGACGTAAATTTGGTTTATCATACTAACAATAGCGGTTCTGTTGTTAGATTGAATCGAACTGAAAGCAACGTTAACAACAAAGGTTTATCTGATAAAGCTGAACGCGCGGTTTTAAGAGCAGCATCTGGCAATACAGGTTTACCTGTTTCGGAATTAGAAATTGGCAGTGTTCAAGAAATTACTGTTGATGGTTGTTTGGGTTTAGCAAGACCTGGTGAAGCTTGTACAAAAATTGCACAACCAGCTTTTCGTGTCACCGTTGAAGCAGGTAAACGGCGCCTAGTCTACCATGTAAAACCAGATGGTTCGCAAGTCAGATTGAATTTAGCCGCAAGCAATATTACGTTGCCGCAAACTGTTAGTGATAGAATATTACGGCGCGTATCTGAAAGCACGGGAGTCCCTGTAGGAACACTATCGGTAATTAACGTTGAAAATGGAAAATGGGAAAAAGGACGTTATTGTCCTCCAGGTCAAGACTGCATTGCTCCTAAATCATATCAATGGAAAGTAACTGTAGGTAACGAACAAGACCGCTGGGTTTATTTGAGCAATGAAAACGGTGAGTCGTTACAGTTATTAGCAGATGGTTTACCAAAAACTGCCAGAAACGCAGTTTTATCTAAAGCTGCTCAAACAACGGAGTTACCACAACAAGCTTTAGATGTTGTTTCTTACAAACGTAAACAATGGTTCTTTGGTTGTGATGACCCAACTACTTTACCTGCTTGCACACCTGCACCAGTATCCGGTTGGGAAGTTAGTGTTCTACCATATAATATTCGTGAAGCATTAGTTTATCTTGTTAGCGATAACGGGTCACAACTCAAACTAGTTCAAGGTGGTAGACAAGACCAAGTAGGCACTAATGTTAATGTACCGATAAGTATTGCTAACGCTGTTTTGCGTGATGCTTCTAAATGGTCAGGACGGTCAGAAGATACGTTTAGAATAACTAAAGCGCAAAAACACACTTTTTCCAACCCTTGTAGTTTGACTTTCAACCAGGTATGTGACATGTCATATAGACCTGTTGCAGGTTGGAAAATTACAGTCGATAGTGGTCTTGGTACTTGGAATTATTTAGTTAGTGCTGATGCTAAGATTGTAAACCAAGACCAAACTCCAGCTTTGGCGCCAAAACTTGCAGAAGTGGTTAAAAAAGACGCTTTAAAACGTGGTGCTAAAAAGATAGAAAATCTTCGTGTAACTAATATCAAGTTAGAGAAGACGAATAGTAGAGACTTCGATGCACTAGTAACTGTATCAGACGGGATGCAAAATTGGGTATATGCCGTTGATAAAGATAGTACACAGTTTGAATACTTACCTGTAGCTAGCATACCAACAGCAATACTCAATAGCGTATTGGATGATGCACAGAAACGCGCGGTTACTAAAGTCAGCATGTCTACTAAAAACATTGTTGGCGCCGAACGAGTAACTTGGAGAAATGGTAATCTTGGTTTAGATGGGAATTCAAATACTGGCTCATCAGTAAGAGGATGGCGTATTACCGTTGCAGTTGGTAGAGAAAGTTTTGTTTACCACACTAACAATTTTGTTGGCAATGCAACTAATAAAATTGCTTTTCGATTAAATACAGACGCTAGCAAGATTTTAGATGGAGTGGCAACTGGGGGTATACCAATACCTACACGTGAGTTACCACCATCGTTAACAGATGGTATGGTATTCCGGTATGTCACAACAGGTGGTATTATTGGCAGAACCTACGAAACCGTTTTACTCGAAGATGGGCGCCTGATTCAAACTCGTGTCGGTGATACAAATGATTCCGACCGTCGAGTCTTCCGACTATCGCTCTCTGAAACAAAACAGTTTCAGCAGTTATTAAAACGGCAAGCAGAACAATTCCAAAATATCGCTTATCCTGCTCCAAATGGCGCCGCAGACTACATCACTTATACTCTTAGTACCGACGAAGGCACAGTTCAGTATAATGATATCTCGCGCGAAAAGTTGCCAGACAACTTGAAGGTTGTGTTGAAAGCTTGGAATGATTTAACAGCAACATTATCAAGCAGCAGATAACCAACTATATAAATCATATAACCTTGTATAATGTCTTGTGGAACGGGCATCTTGCCCGTCCCACATCTTTTACTGTCCACTAAAAAGCCTAACAACACCTAAAACAGTGATAAAGTAATACCAGTAGTCACTGTACATAAAGATAGGTGAAGAATTTGGGTAAGCAATTACACCAAAGTGCGATAATTAGTGAGAATCAAGCTTCAGATAGCTTGGCATCGCAGCATGGTGAAGAATCAACATTTTATTACTTTGCATATGGTTCGTGTATGTGTCCAGTAGACCTGAAAAGGTCACTAGGTGAAAAAACTCATCTTTATGTAGTAGGCGCCGGGACACTGAAAGGTTATAGACTAGGTTTTTATCGTTATTCTCAAACTCGTCAATGTGGGGTATTGGATGTAGTACCAGACCCCAAAGCTAGCGTTAAAGGTGTGTTGTACAAGTTACCTTGGCGCCTGAGTGAGCAGTTAGATAAACGGGAAGATGTGCCTAGAGGTGGTTATCGTCCAGAGATAATAGAAGTGCGTTCCCACGGTAAAGTTTATAAGAATGTGCGAACTTATGTAGTAGTGAATAAACTTGCTACTGAAGTGGCGCCGAATGATTGGTACTTTAATATAGTATTACGAGGCGCCGTTACTTGTGGACTGCCTGAAGAATACTGTTGGAAGTTGTTTAACCATATGTACCAGTTACAGAGACAGCAGCAGTCAGCTTAACTTTGAAGACCAGATGGCAAGGGATGATGAACGGATGTAACGGATAGTTGATTTTTTAGTAACCAGATTTTGTTTTCAACTATTAGCCCATCCGTTACATCCGTTGCATCCGTTGCGAATAATTAAACGCGCGCGAGCCAGTTTTTTAAATCGGTAATCGAATTAAAATCTAACAGAGCTTCCCCTAATTCTTCTAAACGTTTTGCACTCATACTTTGAATACGTTCCTGCTGAGTTTGACTCAAGTTACCAAAACGACGTTGAAGCAGGCGTAGAACTAACGTTGCAGCTTCACTTTGCCTACCTAGTTCCATACCTAGTTCAATACCTTCTTCCCTACCTAGTTCTCTACCTTCTTCCCTACCTAGTTCTCTGCCTTCTTCCCTACCCTGCTCTAAACCCTTTTCCATCCAGCTAGTAACAATTTCCATAACTTGCTCCTTTTGCTTTGTTTCTATGGTAGCAATTTGTTGACTAAACGCTTGTTCTTCCTCTGTATCTAGTTTCAGGTAAGTGTCGATGAATACAGAGATTTGTTCAATTTGTGCAGGATTTAAGCCTAATGAGCTAAGTAACTGTAGTGATATTAACTTTACCGTTGGACGTTCTACAACATCCATCTGCATTTTTGACATCAAAGCACTGGCAACCGGGTTTTGTTTGTTCGCGAAGTCTTGCCATTTGAGTTGATTTAACTGAACTACTTCATAATCAAACTGGACTATATTCTTGCCTTCTATACTGATGTTAAATTCAGCTGGTTGTATCGTCAACGGTGCATCATGAGAATAAAGTACAATTGGCAATATTGGAATCCGATATATTTTATACAATTCAACATAGTAGAAGAACATTCGTTCGTTGAAGTCTTTTTGAGTATAGGACTGATGCTCAATGTGTATAATGATTAGCGTCGGCTTGTTTTTGTATTTAGCTTGAACTAATACATCGATAATTTTTTTCTCACCTTTACGAGTATCAGTCAGTACTTCCTGTGGTAGAAATGTAATCGAGTCTTTGTCCAAAAGATTGCTCATATCTGGAAAAAATAACTCGATAAACTCAACAAAGAAATTTTGTAGTAGCTTTTTAAACAAGGTATCGTGGTCAATCATGAAATGACTTCTACTTTTTGTGCAACCTGGATGGTACGTAATTATTAAACAAAAAATTTGCGATATATACTTTCTTTATAAAGTCTTAATAATTAAATTTGAAGGAGCAAG
>NZ_JBXXZH010000332.1:0-8751 GCF_059640475.1 Calothrix sp. CBUCES-K 9914 | reverse complement strand
CTGAGTGCTGAGTGCTGAGTGCTGAGTGCTGAGTGCTGAGTGCTGAGTGCTGAGTGCTGAGTGAGTAAAAAGTTTTAAGTGCTAGGTGAGTCGTTTTCATTTTTTACCTTAACTCCTAACTCCTAACTCCTAACTCCTAACTCCTAACTCTACTTAGCACTCAGCACTTTCTACTCAGCACTGATTATGAGCCTCGTTGAACGGTTTGGAAGATTTCTTCGAGAATGGGTTGGGCGCCTTGAGTACGTAAAAGGTCTGCCAATTGTGTTCCTAATTTTTCGGCATCACTAGCAGCACCGGAAACGCTATCTTTTACAAACCTTTGACCATCAACACTGGCGACAATTCCTGACAAGCTAAGTGTATCACCAGAAATTTCAGTATTTACACCAATAGGTACTTGACAACCACCTTCTAAATCACGCAGAAATGCACGTTCGGCAAGACAACGGTCTCTTGTTTGAGGATGTTCAATTGCTTTGAGTATTGAGATTAACTCAGTATCTTCGGCTCGACACTCAATACCTAATGCACCTTGACCAACTGCATGAAGTGATATTTCCTTGGGCAAAACTTGATGTACACGCTCACCCATCCCTAACCGCTCTAACCCTGCTACAGCTAAAATCAGCGCATCGTACTCACCTGCATCTAATTTTGCTAAACGAGTGTTTAAATTACCCCGCACGTCCTTAAACTCTAAATGCGGGAAATGATGACGCAGTTGTGCTAACCGTCGCAACGAAGAGGAACCAACGATGGCGCCAGGAGGCAATGTATCAATCTGTTTGTCTTTAAATTTTTCGTGAACAACGAGAGCATCAGCAGGATTTTCACGCTCGGTAATTGCAGCAAGTGCCAAACCATCGGGTAAGCGAGTTGGCAAATCTTTGAGCGAATGAACCGCGAAGTCAATCTCCTGATTTATCATCCCCAGTTCGAGTTCTTTCGTAAACAGTCCCTTATCACCAATCTTTGCTAAAGCCACGTCTAGGATTTTGTCTCCTTGAGTAGCCATTGTGTGGACTTCAAACTTTATTTCTGGAAAGCTCTTTTGGAGCTGTTCTTGAACCCAATACGTTTGTACAAGCGCAAGTTGGCTTTTACGAGAGCCAATGCGAATAGTACGTTGGGCACTGGACACAACTGATGTCATATAGCAGTTTATCAAATCAGGAGACAATTTACTGAATCTAGACTACCGCAGTGAATGACCCATTTGGCCGATACCTTATGGATTTTAGGCAAGTTTATTTTTGACATCTTAACAAATCTTTACTAAGTAACGTTAAAATCCTGAGTCAACTGCTTCAAGAATGTTTACTTTGTAAAGCAATAATTCTGCTATAAATTAGCTCAAAGCCAGGTAAACATAGGATGGAGGCAATGAAACCCATAGATAAATCCAGATGTGATATGCTTAAGAATTATTCATAAAAGTTTACTTAATATTGATATCATAGTTGTTTTTGAATTTCACTAGCCAAATCATTAATTGGAACATCAACTTGCGCGCGCGTTTTCAAATTCTTCAAAGCAGCTTTTTGCTGTTGCGCTTCAAGAGAACCAATAATCACACAAAATTGAATACCCTGCTTTTCAGCTAGCTGAAACTGTTTACCCAACTTTTGCTGTTCAAAACTTGTAATAACATTCAATCCTGCTTTACGTAGTTTCTGTGACACATCTAAATATACAGGGATTAAATCATCCTGCATGTTGACTACCATAACTTGAGCAGGTGTAGCAGGTAACGGTGAAAGAATACCAGCTTTAAGTAAACGACTTATTAAGCGAGTTAAACCAATTGAAATACCAACACCGGGCATTTTCTCACCTAAAAATACTCCTACTAACTCTTCGTATCTACCACCTGAACAAATACTTCCTAGCGCTTCATGTCCAATTAAACTAGTTTCATAAACTGTTCCTGTATAGTAATCTAATCCGCGCGCTATCGATAAATCTATACAGTACCTAGTGTCAGCTACACTTAAATTACGTACTCCAGTAATAACTGTATCAAGCTCGGTAACACCTAATTTCAATTGTTCAGCTTCAGGCATTGATTCACTTAGATGCTTTAATTTATCAAGCATTTCTGTTACATCACCTTTAATATTAATAAATTCGATAATTTTATCAATACCTTCAGTGGCAATACCTTCTTTCTCTAACTCTTGTTTTACTTTCGCTTCGCCAATTTTCTCCAAGTTATCAATAATACCGATACAAGCTTTAATTTTACTAGCTTCAACTCCAACCGACTGGAAAAACCCTGTAAGTATTTTACGGTTATTAATACGAATCAAAAAATCACCAATATTAATTGCCTCAAATATCTCTGTAATAATCGCAGGCATTTGTGCATCATACAGCAAACTCAATTCCCGGCGCCCAACAACATCGATATCGCATTGACGAAACGAGCGAAACCGTCCATCTTTCGCACGTTCACCACGAAACACTATATCCATTTGATAGCGCGCGAAAGGAAAAGTTAAGTCATTAAGGTGACGCGCGATGTATGCAGCTAAAGGAACAGTTTGGTCAAACTTCAAAGCGCGCGCTTCTGAACCTGTTTCGCTTCCTTTTTCTGCTTTGTCTTTTTCTTCTTGACGATTGGGAGGTAATATTGGGGAAATACCATATATGATGTTATCGCCTTGATTGCCTTTGGCTTGTAATACTTCTAACCGCTCTACAGCAGGTGTTTCAATTGGTGTAAAACCGTAGCTTTCATATACTCGACGAATTATATCAAGCAAATATACTTCTAACCGTTTTTCAGTCGGCAGAAATTCAGGGAAACCACTAGGAGTAGAAAAATTCACTTTATCTGATTTACTCATAACAAATAAGGTTATTAAGGTTGTAGCATAGGCCTGCATCGCCTGTGCAGCTGTGGTAGGTCAGGCGAGACGCCTAACCTACGGGTTATTAAACCACCAGGGGTTGTGGATAGGTTTGGTTTTGATGAATAGGTTTTTTTTGCATAGGAACCTGGTTAAACCAGCGGCGCCGTAACGCTTTTCTCCTATACCTGAAAATTTAAATGCATTTGTTTCTCCTTCGGGGATAGCAAGGGCAAGACTCGCATCGTTAATACTAACTGTGCTGGTATGTATATACGGAGCGACAGAAGAAGCTTCCTCTTCTTCTGCAAATACTGCGGCGCCGTTACCATAGATAGAATCGTTTGCTAAGTTTATCGCCTCGGATACACTTTCAAACGCCATTACAGGCATTATTGGTCCAAAAGTTTCTTCAGTCATTATTCTCATCGAGTGGTCAACTTGAGTTATAACTGTTGGACGACACCACCATCCACCATTGATGTTTTCAATTCCACCACAATGAACTACTGCTCCCGCCTCTTTCGCTTCTTGTAAATGTTCGGAGATAATTATAGCTTGTTTCTCGGCAATGATTGGCCCAAGTTCGCCATTCTCAGTTGTTGGATGTGCAAATTGGAGACGATGGGCTTTTGTTATAAGTTGATGGTAGAACTTTTCAAAGATAGAAGATGCTACATAAATCCGTTCTATACAGTTACATGATTGTCCGCTGTTAACAACCGCACCCCATAATATCGCGGATGTTGCTAAGTCTAAATCAGCTGATTCCAAAACAATCGCTGGGTCTTTGCCACCTAATTCTAAATAAGCTGGGATAAATTGTTCTGCTGCTGCTTCAAAAACGCTTCGTCCAGTTTCTATATTACCTGTAAAACATACTACATCAATGCATTCAAGCAAAAAAGCTCCGGTTTCTGCACCACCTTCAACAAAACTGAGGACATCGCGCAGTTGCGGAACATTATTGAGTGTAGCGATAAGCGGCGCCATGAATCGAGGCGTGATTTCACTAGGTTTTACTACAACTGCACATCCAGCAAGTAATGCGGGAATAGTATCAACACAAGAAAGTAGCAGTGGAAAACTCCAAGGACTAATAACTCCGACTAAAGGGTAAGGTTCTGCGGTTTGTTGTAGCTTGATATAGCTTACCGAAGTATCATACTCGTTCGCACGCAATAATTTTGGCGCCTTCATACACCAGCGGTCAATACTAGCAATTAACGAGTCAACCTCAAACACTGACATTGATAATCGTCCAGTGTCAATAATCAAAGCATCGATTAACTTGTCGCGCGCTTTAATAATATATTGTTTCCAGCTTTGTAAAGCTTCAATTCGACCTTCTATTCCAAGAGCAAACCAGCGTAGTTGTGTCCTCCGCATTCGCTGACACTGTTGTGCCAAAAGTTTTTGTGGAGGAGGTATAATTACGTAGTCATATTTACCCGTTCTGGGGTTGCGAACTTCGATTGATTTTTGCATCAAACATCAACGAAAACCTGCAATTGCTTTAAAACTGCTTGTGCATGGTCTTTAGTTTTGACTTTTGTCCAAGTATAAGCAATTTTCTGGTCGGGGGAAACTAGGAAAGTAGAGCGCTCGATACCCATATATTCTTTACCCATAAACTTTTTTAGGCGCCAGACACCAAAAGCGTCAGCAACTTGATGTTCTGGGTCACTTAGTAGCGTAATAGTTAAACTATGCTTATCGATGAACTTACAGTGAGACTTTTGTGAGTCGGTACTAACACCGATTATCGATGCTCCTAACTTGTTAAAGTCGTCAACGTAAGCACTAAAATCTTTGGCTTCGGTAGTGCAACCAGGTGTGTCGTCCTTGGGATAAAAATATATTACCAGCCATTTACCCTCAAAGTCACTGAGACTTACGGTTTCGCCATTTTGATTTGGTGCCGAGAATAAGGGAGCATTTTGTCCAGGTTGAGGAATATCGGTCATACAGTTGCCAGCTTATTAACTAATGTAAATATGTTTCTGATACACTTGACTAAGACTTAATTATTTTTTATGGAGCCTGTTAAATGATGTATATAGTTATTTAACTAAATATTGCAGTTTGTAACTATTTTTTGTCAGATGAAAGTATCATCCTATAGACTGATAAAAAATCAGAATAATTGGGATATGTAAAAATGTGTTTATCAAATTTACTTTGCCATGAATTTGTAGTTGCGCTATCATTTATCGCTTGTGTAGCTGGGTTAGCGCTACTGTGGAATGTCAAGCCAGAAGAGAACGAAGCAGCAGAAACTGAACGAATTTTGTTTAGAATGAGCTTTACTTACTGGCTAGTATACTGCATTGCATTCGGTATTCAAAAGCTTGTGCTTCCTGATTGGGAAAATGTAACTACAACATTGAAAATTACAACAGCGTTGTCATATTTCTTAACATTTTCGTGTATTGTTAGTTTACCGCTACACAAATTTGCAGTTCACGAAGTAGAAGAATAACTTACCTTCGTATTGCTACAGCAATTGCGTTCTCTAACTGTTCTTTATCTAGCTCGGTTAATATAAACACTTCCTGTACGGTTTTTCCATGACGGGCAATGGTTTTAAAACCTCCCCGTATCGGAACTGAGATACGTATTTGCAGACTAGGACTGTTACCTCTGGCGCGTCCAATGACACCCGGAGTGATAGTTATAATGCCGTCTTGTTTGCACAGACGTTCGAGTATCGGTATGAGTCCCGGTATATGGGTAGAGTGGTTCCAGACTAATCTGCCAGGGGAGGATTTTTCCATTGTTTTATTAAGCTGCTTCTAAAGGTGCCATTGTTAAACCAGCACGACGTAATTGCTGGTGATATAGTTCTGCTTGTTCTTGGGGGCCGATCCAAACTGTGGCAAGACCTTCGTAATGTACTTGGTTTGTGAGGTCCCAAGCAAGATCACCAGTCATACCAGGAATATATTTCATTAAACATTCAGCCACGTGCTGAAAGGTGTTAAAGTCATCGTTTAAAACAATAACTTTATAGTTTGGGTAAGGTTTGCTAACAACTTGACCAGACCGTTCAGGAGTTACAGTAGGTGCAGTCGCCATGCCGTAAACCGCTGCTCGTCGTCTTGTTACCATAAGCATTTATTCTGCCTGTTGGCGTTTTCCAATTTTATAACTACAAATAACTAGTTTAGTTCATTCCCGTAGGGTAGGCGTCCCGCCTGCCATTTTTAATTGGTTTAATATAATTAGGACGGGCAAGGATGCCCGTTCCACAAGAAGTTACTTCCAGTCTTGCCAGTTTTGGTTAAATATAGACGTGTCAGGGAAAGCGGTGGGGTTGCCGTTTTGCTTTAACATCTGTTGCAGTTCTTGTAATTTTGGTTCTTGTCTCGGTAAGTCTTGAACCAGTTGATATGGTGCGATTCCGTTTTTTAAGGAAAATGCTGCAACTGTACCTGCTGCGGCGCCTGCCGACCATTCAAATGAGTGTACTCGATATGCGGCGGCGGCGATATGGCTGGTTGCAATACTTTTACCACCGACTATTAAGTTATCGATTTTTTGAGGTATCATTGCCCGCAGTGCAATTTGGAACGGATATGCTTGTCCGGCGCCGCGTCTTTCTCCGGCACGTTCGCGGTTGCCCGGAGCTTCTGGAGGACTTTTTTCCATACATGGATGAAAGTCGATGGCGTAATGTCCAATACCCACAGAGTCAGGGAAAATTGTGGAACGAGTTCGCCGTAAGGCTTTATTTGGATCAATTTGTCCAGATAATACTGATGCTGCTTCTAAGCCAGCAAGTGCCGCGCGTAACCTCCTGTACATATCAGCAGGTAGTGTTTTGCGATAGTATTCGTCATTGTAGTCACGTCGTGATATATCTATTTCCGCAATTGTAAAACCTTCGGGTTGTCCCCAAGAAGGGCGCCCAATAATTCGACGACCTTCGCGCATGTAAGGGTATTTTGATAACCCGTGTGCGGTTGCCATTGGTGAATTAAAACCTGATAGAAAGCGGTTGTTTGGTACTGGTACTTTAACACCATTACCGAGTTGAGAGTCAGTAGTACCTGCAACTAACCAGTAATAGTAAGAAAAAGCCTTTTCTTCAGCTTTACTCAATGCCTCAGTTCGCAGTCCACCCATCCAACCACCTGGGTTTAATTGTCCAGCAGCTTGTAACTGTTGACGGGTATAAATTAAATTATCTTGTGCAGTACCTGGACGGTAGTCGTTACCCCAAGTCCAGTTTTGCATCGAAATATCACCTGGTGTAGGAGTTGTAAACTTAACGCCACCGAAAGTTTTTTCCTTTCCTTCTCCGGGACTCCAAATACGACGATATGTAAATACTAAGTCAAAATCAGCTAGTCGCTTCAGTTCGTAGCTGAAGTATGGTGAGTATTGCTCGTAGTTGGTGGGTTTGGTTTGCGGTTGTGCGTCTTTTGTAGACTCCATTGCAAAGGTATAAGTAAACCCTTGGGTACAGTATGGGTCGTTGGTGGTACTTGAAGAAGAGGGTTCTAAGTATGATAAAGGGTCAATACCTAAACGGTAAGGAACATCAGCAAGACCAATTAGTTCTCCAGTTTCGGTAGTGTCTACAACGTACCATTTGGGAGCGTTATTAGCTATTTTGGTTTGTTTAGGGTTGAAGCGAATAATCGTTTTAGTAAAGTTCGTCGAGTTTTCGTACCTATATGCATCTTCGACTACTTGCGATAGTCGTAATGTATTTATAGGTGGGGTGCCTTTTACAGGTTGGTGTTGAATAGCATAAACACTATCAATAATTTTGCCATCCGCACTTTTTTCAAGTTCTTTGACAACCGTCGAAGGAAACCATTCCAGCTTACCTCTACCGCGCGATGCTGCATCTTTGAGCATTGCCGTTAGTAGTTCGTGTCCGTCTTTGGGTAAAAAACACGAATCACTAACCCAGCAGTCACCAGGGTTTAAGTCTCCTTTGTAACGTTTTTCAATACGATTACGTAAATCTAAATAACCGCGCGAGTAAAATTGTTTGGCTCGTTGGGTAGGACGTTCATCGAGTGCTGATGTACCCTGCGAAGAAATTTGACCTCCCAACCAGTCGGTCATTTCCGTCAAGCACACCGTTTTTCCCAATAGCAACCCCTCATATGCAGTTGCTGCTCCCGAAAGTCCCCCACCTGCAACCAAAATATCACAGTTCACCGTTCTATCTGGATTGCGAGACGGCGCCGCAATAGTTGTTCCACTTGTTCCGGGCGCCAGTATGTTGGAAACTAACGTCAAAATAAGTGATAACAGAGAGACAGCTTTGACCCTGCCGTTATCCATAAATCTATGTCTATGCTTCATATAACCCCTAGTTGTTGCTTCTCACACTCAACTTTGAAGGTATCATTCAATTAAGGTTCCCTCAACCATATACAGTAAATATTCTGAGCGTTATATGTAGCACAGGCATCTTGCCTGTGCAGTAATATGATTTTTACCACAGAAATACGTAGAGACGCGATTCATAGCGTTTAAGTTTATGAACCTAGCGTCAAGACGGACAAAGCCATATCGACTACTAAACGCCTAGTTTCTAGCCACTGGCGACCAAGTAAAATTTCAGATACTCCTTGCCCTACGTGTACTGGAATATCAAATTCGCTGCCATATTTTCTGACTGTGCTGTATCAATCCAATTATTTAACCAGTCTCCATCAACATTTTTGACAAATTGGCGAATGCCATCAACTCCCATAGCTCTTCTGGAACGCTTTAAGTCTCTTGACCTTTGAAGCGCTTCTCTTGCTCTGAATTATTTGTTCAAATAGTTGAGTTGACATCATTAAATTTAAGCTACTTCCAAAAAGTCTTTTGGTGATGGATTAGCTGGAAAGAATACAGAAGGTGAAACTTTGAAAAACTCACCAAGCTT
>NZ_JBXXZH010000331.1:0-8827 GCF_059640475.1 Calothrix sp. CBUCES-K 9914 | reverse complement strand
CTGGGTAAAAAATGAAGTCGAAGATAAAACAACAGGTGAACTGGCGAGATTTTCCCCATCTGATAAAAGTGATTCAGAGCCTGTTGCTGAGGTTATATTAGAGATACAGCCTTTAAAGCGACCGTTAGCTTTGGCAAGCTACACGAATTTAAGGTTGAACGAAATTCTTCAGTATTTCCCAGATGCAAAAATACACGAATCGAACACTGTAACATTACCGAGTTTGTCTAGTTTGCCAGCGCATGAAGTTGTTTATTCAGGGAAAGATAATAAGTTAGGTATTAAAAGAAAGGCAATTTGGACTGTTAAAAATAATACAGCGTATATCGTTACTTATTCTGCTCAAGAAAGTGAATATGATAAGTATTTAAATATTGCGACTAAAATGATAAGCTCGTTACAATTGCTGTAGGCACTTTCATCATCTAGTAACAGAATTTTTATATGGAAAAATAATTGATTTTTATTTTACATCTACCTTAAGATGTATTTATTTGGAATTAGTTATAAGAGGATGTTTGAAAAGTCTAAAATTATACTGTAGCTTTATAAAATACCCCAACCCCCTTAACAAGGCAGGGCTGTTTCATTCTCCAGAGATAAAAGCCATAACCATGATTTTTAGGTTAACCGACAACCAAAATCTTGTTTGGTAATGCCGGATTTATCGGCGCCTAGTATTTTCCTTTTTAGAATGAAACAGCCTCTAAGATGCCTAATCTTGAACAAAAATTTGAAGCTTTGTTGAATTATCTGAATGAACACCTTGGTTGCGATTTGACTGTTTATAAGCGTACTACTTTGATGCGTCGGTTTGAGCATCGTATGCAGGAAAGAATCATCCAGCACAAACAGTATTAAATACAACAATAAATCAACTATAATCTACTCAAAAAGAGTTAGATAGCGTGTATCAAGAAATTCAGCTGAGAGATGAGTTCTAGAAACTCGGTTTCTTGTATTCATGAACACAATAGATATTAATATTACAATCCATCTCTAGATAGAATAGATTATTTGCTCGCTAGTAGTAATTTGAAGATGTAAAAGAAAATCGCGCGCAGTGGCGCCAAAAATCTATACGCTTAGTTTTATAAGTGCGAGGTTTACTTAGCTAAAATTGGCTAGTTAAATGAGGTTTAACAAAATGACTTACAAGATACGTCGTTCAAAGAGTCATGTTCAAGTATCTAGAGGTGTTGAAACTAATCAAAACTGCCAACATCAAAAGTTAATAGATAATTTGAAGTCAAAAATAGAAAATTTAAATTTAGAATTGCGCTGCAAAACTTACGAACTGCAATATATCCAGTCTTCGAGAGATATAGAGAACCAGGTATATCATCTAGTTTTATTAGTTTTATTAAAAAGTGATAATGACGATGAATTATCTAAAATTTTGTTAGAATTAGATAAGGTACTTAGTAGCCTTATAAATGATTTATTAGATGCTTTTTATAACTCTAACTATTCAGCAAAACTATAGCAATATATTTAGCGATTACGCCAAACTGCGTGGTTACGCGCGGTTAGGAAGATATTAATGGGAATCGCAAACCTTAAAAATTCTAAGCGTTTGCCTTGTTTTTCAATTTCTCGCGCGATACCGTTGATACCGATTAAATTTCCTTGTTCGTCTAATACTGCACCCCCACTCATTCCGGGTATGGCGCCGTTGTCATAGGCTAAAGTATAACCATTTTGAGCGCTTTCTAAACGACTGCGAATATTGCCGTAGGTAAATTGGTAATTACGTTCTTCTGTAACTCCAGGTATACCAGAAGCCCAACCAACTACAAAAACTGGCATTCCTTCGTATGCTTTGTCAGAGTTTCCGGCAGTTGCTATGTTGTAATTTTGAACACTGCTAAATTCTAATACTGCTAAATCATACCCTGGTAGTTCTCGAACGCGCGATGTTATGTAGCGGGCGCCGTCATGTGTTTTAATTTCATAGCTACCATCCGAAGCAACTACATGCTGATTGGTGAGAACGTAATAAGTGTTGCCTTTACGTTCTACAATTACTCCTGAACCGACACCATCTCCACCAATACGAACGGTAAACCCTTTAGCAATGGTATTGATTTGTGATGGTGATAACCCAAAAGCTATTTGTGGTTGAACTACTACAACCGCAGCACCTAATAGCAATGCAGGCAGATTATTTATAAATTTCATATCGGGAAATCAATTCTATGGAAGTAAGGATTTAAGATAATTTTCTAACGGTATTCCCCAACTGTAACGCTGCATTTGTTTAAGATCAACAGGTGTTGGTTCAGTACCATCTTGATATATATAAGGATTACCCCAAAGTGGTTCTGCGTGCATACCATTCATCGCGATAACTTCACCTGCTTTATTCAATACAGGTCCACCACTCATACCTTTTTGAATATCATTTGTGTAAGCGATTTGATAACCACCTTCTAACGCTTTATTGAGAACTAGAGAGACTCGACCGGTTTTAAGCGTAAACCCTATGTCTTTGTTGAAGTGCGTATCTCCCGGAAACCCTGCTGCATAGACTTCGTTACCAATACTAAGCTTTGATGTTGAACCAAGCGATGCTAGGGGGTAATTTACATCGGCGCTCTGAAACTGTAATAATGCTAAATCAGCTTCCTTTTGAGAAGTTAGGGGAGATACTGTATTTGATGTCTTTACTGGTATAGCAGTGTATAATCGACCCTTGTCGGTTTGAATTTGATAAGGTGCCTTACCAGCACGAAGTACGTGAGCATTAGTGACTACTGTATAAAATTGTCCCTCTTTCTTAATTAATATCCCTGACCCCAAAAAATCACCTGCCAGGATTTTAACTGTAATTGACGAGGCTATTTTTTGGAGTTGCGGTTGGGATTTGGCAGAGGGTTGTTCGAGTGCAACCATTAATTGCGGTGCTTTGGGCGCCGACAATAATGATAAACCGCAAAAACTGGCAATAAATAAAATACAATTTTGGCGCCAATTCATCGATTGTTGGATTTACTCTTGGTTCGTGACAGTTTCAACTTGGTCTGACTGCATCTTATCATCAATTATCTTCTGAATATCAAAGTAATCGACATTATCGATAGTAGAATATTCGAGGCTTTTACCTTCATTAAGAAGTATGGCGCCATCGCTACTACTACCAGCACGGTTATCAAGTAGTTTTTGCATAACTTGACGCGGATTTGTACCAGATTTGAGAGTGACTAACACACCGCTTGGTAAACAAGTACCCCCCTTGTAACCAGCGACGCATAGTACAGGTTGACCGTTAAATTGCCCCGCGCGTAAAAAATTGAGCGTACCGTTACTAAAAAACCTTTGGAAACGCACGGATATATCCTCGCAACGTCGAACGGGAGTCCAAGGAGCAGGAAAAGCTGAGTCAACCCAACGAATCATTGGTTTATTTCCCCGTGGTGTGCGAACTAGCGTCGTTGGTACACCATTACTTACCCCGCAATAAAACTTATTAAATTGGGCATTACTAGGTTCTATCATAGCAGTGGTAGCAGTGAGCGCAAATGCGGTTACACTCAGAATTTTAAAACATGCACCAAGCTTCATAATGTTTCATCAAGCCGTTTACAAAGTAGAACTCTTGGAAAAACTAGTTGCCTAGTTGTCAATTTCAGTAGGCGCCTATCCCGATAATAATTGCTTTAATTCAATTGTAGTTTATCGGATTCTCCACAAATTATAATACGATTTCATAATTAAAATTATGCAGAGCATGTGATTGCGTTTAGTTATGATGTTTAATTTATTACTCCACATCAAATATGCTCAGAAGATACCAGTATCAAGACCGAGAATTAATAATCACGATGATTGATTGTATATATCGTGAGTATGGAGATAGTATTTACTTGTCAGGCGCCGATAGTGATTTACTTGATATAGAGGCAAATTATTTACAAAATGGGGAATTTTGGGTAGAACAACTCGATACAGGGCAAATAATTGCTTCAATCGCTATAAAGCGCTCTATAAATAGTGATGATGAACCTACAGCGTCGTTAAAACGATTTTAGTTAAAACGATTTTATATACTGCCAGAATATCGTGGTTAAGGAATAGCGCAGCAAATGCATGATACTGTTATTGAATGGTGTAAGCAAAATAATATTAAGCAAATATACCTTTGGTCGGATAAAAGATTTACACGTGCGCATTCTTTTTATAGTAAGCATGGATATGAACAAAATGGTGTTCGTGATATGGATGATGGCGCCATGCCTTATCAAGAGTATTATTTTGCGAAAATGTTGTGAGTATATTTTGGCAACGGATACAACGGATGTAACGGATGATTTATGGTTAAAAATAAAGCAAGGAAACACTTTTTTATTTTGTGGTAAACAGGAGGATATATTATGTTAAGCTGGAACTATCGTGTTTTTAGTGAGGATAATGGTGATGATGTGATTCGTGAAGTTTTTTATGCGGAAGACGGCTCTATTGTGAGCTGTACAGAAAATCCGGTTGAACCGTTTGGAAGAACGCTTGAAGAACTAGGTTATGATATTGACTTTTTAAACAAGCTTTAACATTACCTGTATTGACTCTATCTGATATTCCTATTGGTGAAGTGAAACAGCGAACGTCAAAAGAAAGTACTAAAAATATTTCTCACAAAGAATTATTATTGAAACTTGGTTTAAACCAACCTTCAACAGCAAATAAACAAAAATAGCATTAATGAACCGATAGCATTGTAAACTTATACAAAATTATCCCCAAACAACTTGCAAATCTAAAACAAAACCAGGCAAAACATTCTCACCCGACAAATTGATAGGATTATCCAATACCTCAACAGTCTTATCTAAGCGATAAATCTCAACAGCGCGCGCTTTTGGGTTGGTTAACCAGCCAAGTTTTACTTTATTGTCAATATATTCCTGCATTTTCGCCTGCGTTTCTTCCAAAGTATCGGTAGGTGACATTAACTCTAATACAAAATCTGGCGCAATTGGAGGAAACTTTTCTTTCTGTTTAGGAGTAAGCGTATCCCATCTATCTTGTTTTATCCACGATACATCAGGAGAACGGTTGGCGCCATTAGGAAGTTTGAAGCAGGTAGAAGAGTCAAATACTTTACCTAACTTAGTTTTTCGATTCCAAATTACAAACTCTGCATTAGTCTCCGAGTTGCGGTTTCCTATTTCTCCTCCTGTAGGTGGCATTACAATAATTTCTTCGTTAACATTGCGTTCAAATTTTACATCCGGGTTATTCCGACAAAGCTGGTAAAATTCGTCATCAGTAAGTTTGATGATGTGATTAAAGTTTATAGTAACAGCAGCCATATAGATTATAGGATTTAGATTTAAGAGTATAATTTAACTTTAACCCGAAAGTCAACAAAAGGTGCTGCTGCTGTTTTTGCTGGAAACCCGGCTACATAAACTAGCGAAGTTTTCTCAATTTTATCGGAATTACCAATTTTAGCGAGAGTGTATTTTTGATTACTGCTAAATTCAAATATTACTAAATCTAAGCCCTGTAATTGCCTGGTATTCTTAATTTGATAAGTTCGTCCACCGGGTGCAATCAGACTTTTTTGACCTTGTTGAACTACGTGTTTAGCTGTGAGAACAGTGTAGGTATTACCAGTTTGCTTGATAATTACTCCTGAACCTGAGTTTGTGGAGTTTTGAGCATCAACAATTTTTACTGTAATTTCTCTGGCTGTTTGTTCAATTTGCTCAACTGAGAGAGCGCACGCTATTTGCGGTTGAACTATGACTATTGAGGCGCCGATTAATATCGATGATAATGTGTATAATTTCATATCTACTATAGAAGTGATGTTCAGCTTTTACACTAATTGAATCAGTTTCATGACTTATGTATAGAGAAGCTAGGAACCCGGTTTCTTTGACATGTAAGGATAAATGCAGAGGATTTGTATTAATCTCAATACTAGTCGGCTAATAATTGATCCCCCCAACCCACCGATAACTTGGGGGGTATCAGCTATCTTCAGAACCTATACAATACTGATATTAGTTTACAATCTATTTTTTCATATTCGTAGTGAGAAAGGTTTGAATTTCTGGTGATATCAAAAGCGGTTTCGCATCATTAAGTATGATGTTTGACCATACTCGCTCTTTCTTGAGATAATCTACATTTGCCAAGCGAGGTTCCAAACGCAGTGCTTCTTTCGCTAGTTCCAAACTGCGTTGTGGTTGATCTTTATATAATGCTACTGCCAATGCAAACAGAGACTCATAACTTTGTCTATTAATACCAATAGCATCCTGCCAATGCTTAATTGCCGCTTGAGTATTACGTTGGTCGTACTCAATAAATGCAAGATTACTAATTACTAAGGAATCCTTTGGATTTAATTCAATTGCTTTTTTATAGTAAGCTATTGAATCAGAAATTTTTCCTTGGGAGTAATACAAAACACCTAAAGAGTTGTATGGTTCAGCGTTTTTAGGATTAATCTTAATTGCTTGGTTGTAATCAGAAATAGCTCCTTGATTGTCTCCTAAGTCGCTACGGGCTGCACCTCGACCAATATAAGCGGTCAAATAATTGGGGTTAATCTTGATTGCTTGATCAAAATCAGTAATAGCTCCTTGCTTATCCCCCAAGTTGAAACGAAGCTTACCTCGTTCTACATAAATATCAGCATTATTTGGATTAATTTCGATGGCTTTTGTATAATCGCTAATTGCTCCTTGTTTATCGCGTAAAGTTAGCCGTGCCTTACCGCGATTAAATAAAGCTATGGCATTATTAGGATTACTGTTGATATCTTGAGTGTAATAAGCAATAGCTTGATTATAGTCAGCGTCTGCTTTTTTATCGTCTCCTAAATCTCTATAAACATTGCCTCGGACTAGGTAAACATTTGAATTAGTTGGATTAATTTTGAGAGATTGAGTATAATTATCAATTGCCCGCTTCTTATCCTCTAGATTTAAGTAGGCATTACCTCGGTAATAAAAAGCATTGGCATTGTTAGGATTACTCTTGATGTCTTGGGTATAATAAGTAATAGCTTGATTGTAATCAGCATTTGCTCTTTGTTTATCTCCCAATTTTTTGTATATATTTCCTCGATTTAGGTAAGCATTAGAATCAGTTGGTTTTATCTTAATGCTTTGAGTGTAATCATCAATTGCTTGTTTTGTATCTCCTAAGTCTGAGTAGGCATTACCGCGATTATAGTAAGCATTAGCATAATTTGGCTTAAACTTAATAGCTTGACTATAATCATTTATTGCCAGTTTTTTCTCTCCTAAGTCTGAGTAAGCAATAGCACGGTCATAGTAAACTTGGGCATCATTTGGCTTAATACCGATAGAACGAGTGTAATCGGCAATTGATTGTTTTTTATTTCCTAACTCAGAATAGAGAGCGCCTCTTTTGGAGTAAGTATCTGCGTCATTAGGATAAATCTTTATGTCTTGAGTATAATAAACAAGTGCTTTATTATAATCATCGTTTGCTTTTTGATTATCTCCCAATTTTTTATAAGCTAGACCCCTTTTATAGTAAGCCCAGCCATAACTTGGATTTAATTTGATCGCTTTAGTGTAATCGCTAATTGCTCCTTTATAATCGCCCAATCTGTAATAAGCAGTACCTCGATTAAAATAAGCCGATTCAAAGTTTGGTTCAATTATCATTACTTGGTTAAAATCTTGAATTCCCTCGCTTTTGCGACCCAATTCAAAACGAGCAATGCCTCGATTATTATATGCATATGCAGATTTTGGGTTAATTTTAATAGCTTGATTAAAATCAGTAATTGCCCTTTCGTTATCTCCCAAATTCTGATATATTAAACCCCGGGCATTGTATGCCTCGTCATATCTGGGATTAATTCTCAAAACTTGATTGTAATCACTAATTGCCCCTTGATTGTCTCCTAAATAAGAACGAGAATTACCTCGGTTGAAATAAGCTTCTAGATAGTTAGGTTTAGAGCTAATTGCTTTGGAGTAATCTTCTATTGCTTGTCTATAGTCTTTTCGATTATACTTCTCATTTGCTTTAAGATAAAAATCATCGGCAGAAGGCGCCTGTGCAACAACTGTACCAGGCGGACGTACACCTACATCTACCCCGACAGCTAGCATTGAGCGCAATGCTAAATAAATAGGTATTCCCTTGGCTCCAACTACTTCAATCTGTTGAGGGTTGCTCTCAGAAGCTTCAGATTCAAGTTTGCCATGAACTCCTATTAGTTCTCCTTGCTCGTTTAATACTGGTCCACCACTCATTCCTTTTGATGTGCGCTGATCGTAGCTTAAGTTGTAGCCCTCTGACTGCCCTGTACCATTTGCGCTAATTTGACCTTTAAGAATCTTTAACTCTGGGCTTTCGGTGGATGTTGAATTTTTCGCTGGAAATCCTGCTACGTATGTTGTTGCTGTATATGTCGCTTTGTCTGAGTTGCCGATTTTGGCTACTGTATAATTTTTATTGCTATTGAATTCAGCAATCGCTAAATCTATGCCTGGTATGCGTTTTATATTTTTAGTCGAATAACTTTGTTTGTCTGATGTAAATATTTGATATGTTTTATTTTCTTGTACTACATGAGCTGCTGTAAGAACTGTATAAGTATTGCTGGAACGCTTAACAATAACTCCCGAACCTGTCCCAGTATAAGGATTATTACTGTCAGAAAGAATTCGCACGGTAATTTCTGCTCCGACCTTTGTCACCTCACTTGAGGGCAAAGCATTAGTTACTTGCGGCTGTACTAGCACAATTGAGGCGCCGACTAATATAGATGAAAGTGTGTAATGGTATTTCATTTGCTCACATTACTCCTAAATATTTACTAGCCAATATGAAG
>NZ_JBXXZH010000330.1:0-8880 GCF_059640475.1 Calothrix sp. CBUCES-K 9914 | reverse complement strand
TAACGCCAAATACAGTGCTTTCACGCACCATTAATACGTTAAGTAAGCAACATTCCACCCTACGTTATTTAAATTGCAATTTTTATGCTTAATTCGGTTTTCTGGAATAAAAAGTAGTGAAAACCGAACAAAAAGGCGCCTGTGCATCGTTAATTTGACTATCCACCTTCGCCCAATCCTAGCAACCAAGCATCTAAATCTGCCATAGTGGCAAAACCAAACAACGCGACACCTAGTAATTCAAGCTGATCCAACGACAGAACAGAAACGCGCGAACGAATTGATTCATCCAATTCGCCTAGTTTTATAGTCAACTGTCGAAGAATTAAAGAGCGCTCCCGTTGCAGAGCTACTTGTCGCTCTTCTTCTCGTCCTTGCTGCATTGCTTCTAAGCGTGCTGTCATCTCAATGGCATACCAATCTCGGTAAACCTTTAAACTCGCTTGATAACTGCGATTTTCTTCAACAGTAAAGTTGGCAATCTCTGCTACCTCAAATAGTTCTTCAAACACTTCCTCCTGTAACTTTGGTGGTGGTTCGTCTAACTGGGGTAAGTGGCGAAACAGAAATAGCCATTTGTCAAAATGCGTCTGCAACTGCTCTAATGTCTTTTGAAACTTCGGCAATTCAATGTAAATAAACTTTAGCTTGTCATAAAAAACACGGCACTCTTGGTCTTTTAGTTCAACGATGTGCAAAAATGTTGGGTCGTTTTTATGGTCATCAAAAATAAAATCGAGCATTCCCACCAAATACACAGGGGCTAGTTCGTAGCTCCATTCTCCTTTCTCAGCTTGCTCTTGAATTGGAAAACTGGCATAGTACACACTACGGTCTTTGAAGAAGTTTTGCTTGACTTTTTGGAGTTCCACAATAAAGCGATCACCATTTTCTGCCTCACAGTACACGTCAAAAATCGCTTTGCGATCCAATATTGTGGCGCCCAGGTTCTCTAAATTTTTGAACGTCACATCCCGAATTTGGTGATAGTCTGGTAGCAAGGTATTCAAAAAATCAATCAACAAACGTTTATTTGGCTCCGACCCTTCATACGCGCTTGAAGCCAAAATCTGTTAGTAAGCTAATATATCGCTCTCGTCGGGAGGATGCCATAACGCTCGAATGCCATAGGGACTGTACATTTATATTATAAATTATAAGTCTATCTCCCCAAATCAAATGCAAACGGTGGTAAAGTTGTTTCAACCCCATCCATCAAGCTTACACTTACTAAAAACTTTTCATCCCAATTACCAACGACACGGGTAAATATATAAGTATCACTAGTCCGCGCGTCTAATCCCCGTTCTTCTAAAATCCCCGTTTGGTCGCTGACCCTAAGTTTAAACTTCTGATATAGAGATAATTCAAGAGCAGTCAAAAACATCTGTGCTTTATCACCCTTTTTTCGTTGTAATAGTCTCACCTTTGATTCTGTAACTTTGGCTAAAGCAGATTGCAAACTAATCTGAAGTTGATGGCGATAATACTGCAAAAACTCAGATTGCTCCTCGTTGGAATCCGTAACATTGCTGCTAGAGGGAGCAGGAATTGTCTCTAATAAAGAATTATAATCGCCTTCATTCACAGCGTCTAGGGATTTTGCTGGTAAGGCGCCACCCCGAACATAAATTCGGTACTCACGTAGTTGAGAAGCCAGTTTTTTCAATTTCATCATCACAGTTTCAGCATCAAATAATCGACCTACTTTATCATTGACATTTTGGGCAATATCTTGTAAATGTTCAAAAGTCGGTTCAGCACATGTACTCCTAACCCTTTTTCTAATGTTTTGTAGCCTTTGAACGCGGTATACTGTATGATAACTATGTAACAAAGTTTGTGCTTCTTGAATTTCTCCATGACTTAAAGTATGAAACTCCTTAAGAATGCGTTCTAATTGTTTAGGTTGAGTATCGTTTAAAATCGCCCAATCGCTAATCAAGTGAACACCGCGTTCCAACAAAAATTTATTTAGTTCAGGATGCTGTTTAACTCTCATCATTGCCCAAGTAGCCAAACTACTTTGCTGCGAATCAAAACTCTGAAGAATCTTACGAGAAAAACATTTATAATCACCTACTGGCGATAATTTACCATCATCATCAAAGATAAAATATAAATCGCTACAATTAAAATTATACTTTTCACCAAAGTTTCTTTCTAATCGTAGGCATCCTTGCTCTAAAATCTTAGAAACAAAGCACAGCAAACAACGCTCCGCAAGCAAAGCTGTCTCGCTAGGTGCATTCTGATACAAATGTAATAATTGACGGGGAATGTTATCAAACAAGTTTCCTAAATAAAATATTAAGTTCAGGAACTTGATTGAGTAGAAGCACTTTAAGCTAGTAAAAGTAATTATGCTGTCTCCTCCAAAACCTCAACAAGATACAAAATCTCAATTTGACACTATCATCAGTTGGTTAAACAATGTTATCGCGCGTCGAGTTGCCATTTTGGTGTTTGTAGTCTCTTTTATCGGATTCTGGACTTATCAAATTGATATTACTCTACCAAATCCACCAAGTCTACAAAAAACTTTAACTCCATCTATTCAAGCAACTGCACAGCAAATAGGTTCCTATGATGTTTTAGGAGAGGTAGTTAGTAAAGATGATGCTGCAAGTTTACTACAAACTGATGCAGGCCGAGAGTTTCTTTCACCACAAAATGGTGCTGTTGAAGTTAATGAAGATTTAATTAAATTGGGACGCAAGTCCTTTTACCAAGAAACTTTTGGAAATGAAGTTTTCTTGACTGATGTAACTGGGATATTAAATGGTCCTCTAAACATTGGGAACTTAACAAAGGCTATTTTAGCTTTGAAGGGTGGACACACTACAAACCTGCAAGTTGAAATGGATAGAGATATGCGGGTTGGAAATCGTGATTTAAAAAAGGGAGATATTATCAATACTGGACTTGATGTACCTACTGGTTCATTGTTTCCTCTTGGAGTTGTGGCAAATATCAATAATGGTAAAGTACGTGTAGGTATTACTTGTGCATCATGTCATGCCAGAGTTGATGATGAGGGTAAGATTATTGAAGGCGCCCCGAATAATGATTTAGATACGGGTACAATATTGGCGTTAGCGAGTAATTCAGCTTCGTGGTTTCGACAAACTGGTGTAAACCCGCTAAAAATATCTTCGGGTGAAGCGACTTATATCGATGCGGATGGAAAAACCGCGCGTTTGCCAGATAGTAAAGCTTTAGAGGATGCAGTTGATGAACAATTATTAAGTTGGGCGCCTGGTAATTTTGATTCAAGCGGTGATAATAAGAATAATCCTGCACAAAATCCATCATCGTACACTTTAGGCGCCCATCCATATGGTTGGAGTGGTTTTTCGCAAATAGGTTGGTTCAAAGGACTAACTACACTCAACAGCAATGTTCATGCTACAAATTCTGATTTAACAACAGGTGCTGATTCAAGTCAAGATTTACTAGGTATTGATAAAGAAACATATTTAGGCGTTTTGCTTCAAAATTCGGCAAACACTAAATTTAAACTACCACAAGGCGCCAAACCAAGCGAATTCTTCAAAAAAGTTGACACAACTCCTGGTACACCAGCACTGAATCAA
This sequence comes from Calothrix sp. CBUCES-K 9914, assembly GCF_059640475.1. Lineage (NCBI taxonomy): Bacteria > Bacillati > Cyanobacteriota > Cyanophyceae > Nostocales > Calotrichaceae > Calothrix > Calothrix sp. CBUCES-K 9914. Next base: position 5,284 of record NZ_JBXXZH010000330.1, on the reverse strand, counting down.
GTTATAGTAATGCCAGGATTTCCAAAGGGTTCAAGATTTGTCCTTGATGGGTTAATGGCAAACTCCCCTGGAATGCCAGTAGGAAAACAACTCAATGGAATGTCAGCATTTCAAAACTCACTGGCGCCACCAGCTTATGCAGCAAATGTAGAATCAACACAACGTGGAGCTAAAATATTTAGTAATGCAAGTTGTGTAAGTTGTCATAGTGGACGCTACTTTACGAACAACCACGTCATCTCACAACAGGAAATAAAAACACAACCGTCACGCGCGTCTGCACTCGCGAAGTTTCCAAAGGTATTCGTCAAACCCCAAACTTATACTCCCGACACAACAACTCCATTACCACAAAACATAACTGTTCTAAATGTCCCAACAGATACAGTATCTGAACAAGATTACAAACTTGCTTATGCAATTGGTAATAATGGGGGTTATAAAGTACCTAGTTTAATCGGTTTGCATGTAACGGCGCCATATTTACACGATGGAGGAGTTGCCGTAAGTAAAAATGCACTCCAAGTTACCGAACACGATTATCAAATTACTAATCCAAACGAACTAGGTTTATCAGGAACGGTATTAAAACAAATAGTACCAGATGCAGGTGCCAGTTTACGCGCGCTGATCGACAGAAACCTTCGTGAGCAAGTTGTCGCAGCAAACCGAGCAGAACCAACTTTAGTGTTATCGAACGCAGATGGTAGTGGACACAACTACTGGGTAGATAAACAAGCAGGTTTCAGCACCCAAGACCAAAATGATTTAATCGAATATTTACTCTCACTTGATGGTAATCCATGATGTTGGAAATTTGGCAACGGTGCTATTCCTGTAACGGATAAGTTATTCTTTACCAACAAAAGTTTCCTGTGGTAAAAAATATCAATTCCAACAGAGTACACAGAGTAAAAATGGAATTCCTCCATCTGAACTGACTGAGAAATAAATCGCGTGCGTGTGAGTGCGTTTTGATTAGATATATGTGGAGGCATCATAATATCATGTCTCTACATTTTTTTAGATAAAGAGGGTTATTTTATTTCCTGAATTCTTAGATAGAACTTCAAGAAGTGGTTGCTGATGCATAAATTGGCGCCGTTATGCTGACAAATTGATAAAACTACATCTCAAAAACGGTAAAAAAATTGATTACTTGTTTATAATCCCGCTGAATTATTACAATTTCGAGGTGGAGAATACGCAAAACAACTACGTTGGACTGAAGGGTTTGAGGTTTTTGAGCAGGTAGATACTATTTTTTTGTACACAGAACAAAGAAATTATAGAAGATATCTGACGCGACCGTTTGTCAAAATGGCGCCTGTTTCATTCAGATATATTATTAGGTATAATTAAACTAAAAATATTGGGTTTCCCTTCGGGACACTACGTGAACGCAAAGCCTTCACCCAACCTACAATCTAAAAATTTGTGAGATATGAAAAAAGGAATCAATAACAAAATAGTTCTTTAGTACTGTTATAGTTAGAATAGTTAATATTAAATGGTGCTTCGGAGTACTACAATAAGTTTGCTGAGTACTAGCACAAAAAATAGTCAAGCGAAGGCGCGAATTATTATTGGCATAAAATAAATATTTTCTATACAATAATGATAACCTCAAAATTGAAATTAATTTAGGAAGTAGACTGTATCAATATGGCGAGAAAGAAAATAACGAAGTCCGAAGAGCGCAAGACATCAGCTAAGGAAGTCAAACAAGTCAAACCTGAAGAGCGCAAGGCACCAGCTAAACAAGTCCAACAAATTAAACCCTTAGAAGGCGAGGCATTAATTAGTAAAGTCAAAGAAATGCCGAATAGCAGTAAAGAAGAAAAAGCTAGAGCCTGTGGCTACTATAGTGTCACAAAAAATGGTATAGAGCGAGTTAACATGATGAAATTTCTCAATGCTCTACTTGATGCAGAAGAGATATCATTTGATACCCGTTCAGATGAGCATGGTCATGTCGGACGCAGCGCTAGCTACCGAATTGCAGTACAGTCTAACGGCAATTTGCTAATAGGTTCAGCTTATACAAAACAGTTAGGCTTGAAACCAGGAGACGAATTTACCATCAATATAGGTAGAAAGCACATCAAATTGGTAGCAACTTCAGGGCAAGAAGAAAACCCAGACGAACTCGCAGCTTAAAAGCAAATGCAAGTAAATGACAATGGGCGCCCTTAGCTTTATTGCCAGCAAGCACTTTCTTCAGGCGCCTGTTCTGGAGCGTCTACATGAAACAATAGAAAAACGATTCCTTTAAGTCGTTGAGTAGTTGATGTGTCAGATGAAATAGTTCACTTGTTCGACAAATAATTTTGAACAGAGCTAAGATACCCAGGTTTTGATTATGTCTTGTTAAATTTGAAATCACAACAGCGTAGTCGATATTAAGTTTTATCACTACGCTGTTTTTGCGTTATATACCCAAATTGGGTCACTGTCCTTTACGTCTTTCTTGCAAATCGACATAAAACAAGAGAATTGCCAGTAAAATATAGCCAATAGCCCAAGAGGCGCCAGTTCCCCAGCCGAAATTCACAACTGTATCGGCAACAGTCCAACGATAGCTATGCATCAACCCAACCCAGGAAATTACAGCAGCAATCACAGACCAGTAGGCGCAGGTGCGAAACCTACGCTCAATAATATAAACTGTCATGCCAGCTAAAATCATGGCGGAAAAAATAAACCCCTGCTCAAGAGCAAAAGCCCCATCAATATAGGTATCGCTCAACTTAAACTGCTCAATCAAGGTTGGTGTGAAAGGTCTTTCCACTGTTCCCAAACCTGCTGCCCGGAGTGCATTTTTAGCTATTATTGCAGCCCAACCAGCAATCCCTGGTAATAGACCAACAACCACAGCAGGTGCATGGTGCAATGGGGTAGCTGTAAAGCTTTGAGCAACAATTACAATCCCAATCCACAACACAATTGCCATCCCAGCTTCAACCGGGACAAAGTAAGCCAGCATCGCCACAGTTCCAGTTAGACAAATCAAGCCCATGACTATGCCATTGAGTATAGAATAACCAACTCTTGCTCCTAAAGCTTTCCAGCCGGGATGACCAATATAAAGAGTAGTTGGAAAACAGGAACCACAAATAGCAGCAACCAATGTACCTATACCATTTACCATTAGACAGGGAGCTACAGGATAAGCATCGCCCGCAGCTTCCGCACTTTCCAAATTCTGAAGACTGCCAACAAGATTAAATAACCCCATTGGTAGAATGATGCTGAAATATTCGACCAAAACTGAACGACTACTCCATAATTTTCCTAAAGCTAAATAAGGGAAATAAAACCCAATTGGTTGCAGGGAAGCAGCAAACTTAACATTGTCCCAACTGGCCAAACCTGTTCCCCAGGCAAGGGCAATTCCCAAGAGAACAGCCAACAAGCCCCCAGGTATGGCAAATCGCACTCGCCCAAAATACGTCAGCAGAATTACACCAAGAGGTACTAAGCCGACGATGGGATTGGCAAAAGTCCGAAATAGAAAACCAATGGCAATAAAAGTGAGCGCAATACCGCCCAAAGTTGAAAGCAATGCTGCACGAGGGGTAAGGCGCCGAAGTGCGGAGCCAAACCAAGCTCCAGCAAATTCGATCAAACCGGAACCAAAGCAAGCCACAAGTCCTGCTTGCCAAGATAATTCCGCAGCTTGTGTACTAGAAGCACCACCAGAAATTGCCGCCAATTTTACAGGCAGCATCACCAGAAAAACATAAGCAAAAAGGCTGACGGTGTTAATACCATAGGGTAAAGCAGTAATATCGTCCCGCTGCTCACGTTTACCTTGCTCTTTGGCTAGCCATGCGTAATAAAAGTTGCCTACAATCAAACTAAAGGCAACTCCTGGCAAAATCCGCCCATAAATTAGTGAGGCAGGAAAACCAAGCACTCCTTGACACAAATTGACAATCAATAAAATTTGAATAAAATTATCAAGTGCCAATCCAAATAAACCATCAATGTCACTGCGAACGAACCAACGGGGGACTCTGGCTGTAGCGATTTCCATTGTTTTACTGTAGATATAGTTAATGACAAATTTTTCTCAAAAAACTTTACCACCTGTGCCCAAACACTAATTAGCTTCTCCAATTAGCGTAAACTATATATCTAAAATAGACAGGTGCAATTATTTGATGCACCAAGGCAAAAATTATGTTTCAAATATGTTCTCCTTAATGCTATATACTGAAAATGCGTATAACTTTACTTTCAACAAGTATCAAAATCTTTAAGATGCTATTGACAAAAGTCTAGATTTTACGCGTTTGCAGTATAATTTATAAAGAATTGCTATCATCTTCATGTATTAGCGAAACTGTGTGGCGCCTCAATTTAGTACCACGTCTGAATTTTACTTGTGAGCAAAGTTAGACGGGTCTTGGTCTCGTCGATGATTAGTAGGAATGGGGGCTGGCTGTCCATCACCTACAAGGGAGGCAGTTTTCTCCAAGGCTTCCCTCAACCTCTTGGCTGCATAGATGGACATGTCTCGCGGTACATTTATGCGATCACGTAAATATCGTAGAGCGACATCAGAACCCGATGGAGGTAAGCAGTCTTCGCCAGTCATCATGTATGTTAAAGCACAACGGAGGGCTTGATCGAACAATTTATCATCGGCGGGGTTAACTCGGATAATATTGATGTGGTGTTCGATAGTTCGTTTCAGAGCTTCCATGCGGGAGTTTTCGGGTTCTGGATAAGTAACATCTGGTAGCCCAAACCAGGGACCATTATCCACGCGCGCTTTATTTAGAAGCATTTGGGTTTCGCCGTTTTCCCAACAACCTCCCATCTGGGGCGGCAAATCATGTACATGGGTGTGAAAATCGCTTTGAGTACCGCAGTAGGCTGGTCGGGTTTCCATTGCCGCAAACCATGCCTTAACCCGTGGATTTTCCTCCCGTAGAGAATAACCTTTGTAGTAGTAAAGACTCGCATTCATCCTTTCAATATAAGGCGTAAAGATGACATCAACGGTTCCAAAGTCCGATAAAAAATAAGGTCCTGGGGTGCGACCCAAAGCTTCCTCGACTTTAGCCACCACTCCTATAAATTGTTCTCGGTTGCGTTGTTCTTGTTGAGAGGAACCTGCTCTTGTACACAACCAAGCGCACCAGGCTCTAAATAATAGTCGTTCTAATTGACGTAGAGGAAGCACCGCGCGGTCTTCCATTCCTTGGTTTAATGCTCCAAAAACGTTTTCCAAAGCGAGCAAAATGTCATCGCTCTCCTTAATAATACGTCCATC
>NZ_JBXXZH010000329.1:0-8959 GCF_059640475.1 Calothrix sp. CBUCES-K 9914 | reverse complement strand
GGGTTATCAGCAGTAATCAATAATCCTAGTATTTCATAGGATTTTTGAGATTTTTGATTTCAAGGGCAATAAAGAAACTATTTACTTTGTAGGTAGTAAAGACGAGTCGAACGGGAATCAAGTATGTCAATTAATTCTTGGTATTGAAAAATATTCTCTTGATATATTGAAAATTCGTGTACCACTAGCTTTGGAACATCGATATGGTAAATATATAGAAATACCTATCAATTTAAATGGTTATGGTGATACTGAAATACGTTCCGCATGGGCACAAGGTAAATCGATTACTTACCGTATAATTCAACGTAAATATGGTGTATGGTCGGCACATATTACAGTTGATGTATATCGACCAATAACATCTGACACAGTAATGTTGGGTTGTATCGGTGTAGATTTGAATGTGAATTCGGTAGCATGGTGTAAGGTAAATGCGGATGGAAATCCCAAACGATTTGCTGCCATCCTGAAACGGATGGAGGAAATCGTACTTAGAACCGCGATTGTGCGTAGATTTAGGAGTTCTAGATTTCCCTACATTTTTTTAAGCGGTGTCAAGATGATTATGACAGGAAAACGCGCGCGTAAAGAATTACGCAAATTGGTTGCTAGTCAGTAATTTCTACTAATATAGATATATTACTTCATATTAGTTAAGAAAAGTTAAAGTTATGCAGTCTGATCGCCAAAGGAAAATCATGGAACACTTGAGTCGTAGTAAGGGTGATTATATTAACCCGAAGCTTGACTCTTCTTCTCGCAAGCAGCAAATTATGGATCATGTGCGCTTGAGTAAAGGTTAGGCAACAGATAAAACGGATGTAACGGATAGATGAATTAACCATCCGTTACATCCTGAAATCATCCGTTGCTAATCATGCTTTGTAAGGTTTTGTGTAGGTCTTGGGTTAGTTCGGTGACGGTTGCTCTGGCAGATTGACGGTCTTTTTTGTATTTCTCCCAACGTTGGGTTACTGATATTGGTTTGCCTACTGTGACTTTTGACTGGCGCCAACCTAGGTTAGGACGACCGGGAAATGTGTCATATTGAAGACGAGACATCATGTCGTATATTAATAGTGTTATTTCGGCGAAGCGCTCGACTGTTGGTTTGTCTTTAATGTAAGTGGCAGTGACAGCAACAAAACTTTCTACTAAACGCATATGCTGCATTCTTTTGGCTGCTTCTGTTGCTGCCCAGTCAGCAAGTCCGCGCGTGAGTGGTGTTAATTTATCTAAGGAAGGTAAATCCTCACGATAAATATAACTCCAACCAGCTTCTTCTAAACGGCGACAACGGTCAATAAAGTTTCCTTGCGCTTGTAAACCAAAATGTTGCTCGCTTACACGCAAGGCCATATCCTGTAAACGGTGAAGACGAGCAATAATAAGTTCGCTATTGTCAGATGATGGGTCTAAGTCAATTGCTACAAGGGTTTGATGATAAAAACGTTGATAAAAATCTTCCATTTCTGAAAGTATACGTTCTGCAAGACACACTATACGCTTGTAATAAATTTCTGAGGCTGTAGATGAAGGGTCTATTAATATTGTCTCAATTCCACTCATCGCTTCTAATTTACTCAAAAGCCAGTCAAGTTTTTTCCAAGGTGGGTTAGGGTAACTGTACTGAATGGTTATCGGGACTATAAATACTTCTTCTGGACGATTGGCTTTTTGTAAATCTTCTATACACCAAAATCCTAACTGGGCAACACCTGGTTCTAACGGACTCACTAAACTACTGTGTCCATTGGTGGCGCCTTCTGGGGCTATAGCTAAAGGCATATTACTATTGAGAAATAAGTCGCGCGCTGTTTGTAAACCAGTTCTGTCAACCTTTTTACCTCGACGAATTGGGAATCCACCTAAGAGTGAGAAAAATTTTCCTAACCAATGACCTGCCCATATAGTCATACCTCGTTCGTAGAGAAAGTGGGAATGAACAGGGTCTTTTAATTTGATACCATGCTCACGCGCACTCTTGGGGATAGCGCGCGAGATTAAATAAAACATTGATAGCGGGTCATCGACTTCGGGATGACGGAATGCCATCAAGAAGCGAACCTTCCCAGCTTGGAATTGCTCATATAGTTTCGCTAGCTCCAAAGCGTTCTCTGTTTCAACTCGAATAATCCTCGCAGGTAACCAACCTCGAAGACGAAAGCGCAATAGTACTGGTAATGACCATTGAACTAACTGGAGAAAAAATCGGTTAAAACGTGGGGCTATAAACTTTAATGGCGGTTGAACGCTTTTTATTTCTTCAGACAAGGCTGTTCTCCACATTCAGTCAATCTTGCCCACCGCATCAAAGATATAAAAGTATACACTACTTTGGCACTTTGCACGCAGCGGCTTTCTCGAAACATCTCTAATTTTAGAATTTCGTCTCAAGTTCTGGTTAAACGGAAATTGCTATAAATGAGTTACCAATTGTAACAAAAGTACATAAACCGAATCGAGTCAGTAGTAAATCCTATATAAATTAGTATATATATGGCTAAACGCTATAACTAAACATCAGTATAACATTTATCTAAACACATGTTTAGAAAGCGTTTACTTTAGATATTAAATTAAACTATAATCTAAACTCGATGTATGCTCAAAAATATATCTTGTAGCACGTTACAACGTTAAAAATATTTTACATAATGTAAATACAGCAATTAGGAAACAATGTTTTGTGTTTTCACATCAACGTTTTGTAGAACCAAGCCAAGTCGGTGTTTTAATTTTATCCAATAGCATTTACTGTGGTGTAAAGTTGGTGCAAATCGATTTACCAGAAAGATGCGCGATGCTTGGATTAATAAGAGCAGGTCAATTTATTCCAGCATCTGCAAATCCTACTATTCATGCTGAAGACTATATTTTGGGTCTTGCCATTCACCCAATGATGATACCAGCTTTGAAAGTAATGCTAAGAAAAACTCATTCAATCAGCTATTCTCCTCATAATTGCACGCTGACAAACAAGAAAATTTTTGACAAAATTTATCCTTACTTAGAAACTTCTGTCGGTTAATTTACTGTACTCGCTGTGCGTTAAATATTTTGAGTCATGAACATTTACTATTTTGCCGCTCATGCTCCTGAACCAGAAATGATAGAAGATTTAGGGGCGCAAATTACATCTCGTTTCAGAGGAGATGTTAGCGATATTCATCGAGCCAATAATAATTGTATTACTTTTACCGAAACATTATTTATTGGTGGTCAAAGAATCAAATCTTGTTACACTATTCCAGCAAACTCAATTATAGTAGTCGAGGCACCGCCTTTACTACAAGGAGACTGGTTAACTGCGGGAATCACAACGCTACTTGTACCAATTAGAAAGCAAGAAACAAACGAGAAGGGTCGTACTGCATACAAGTATTACGGACTTCAACAAGTAAAAAGTATAGAAGTAATTACCTCTCCTTGGAGTAATGCCAACAGTAGTAATGATGGTAACGCAAACGTTGAACAATATCAACAGCCAACAACAAACATAAACGAGCAAAAACCGCAAACTATCAGCACTACCAGAACACCAATTTCAATTTTTTCATTCTTTGGACAAAAACCAAAAAATGTAGTTGTTTAAATATCATTGTCATGTAATTAATTTTACATTATGATAGAGGCGTTACATGTAACGTCTCTATCTACAAAATTTTAAATAAATTAAAAAAGTAAATATATTCGTTGCTTTCGAGGGTGCAAAAATCCTGTTTAATATATGCTTCAAGGCTTCATACAGATTTTTTTGACTTTATTAATAGTGGTAATTCTAGCTCCTATCGTTGGACGCTATCTAGCTAGAGTTTTTATGATGCAGCGAACTTTACTAGACCCTGTACTAAGCCGAATAGAGCATTTCATCTACCGAATTACTGCTGTTTCTCCAAATCAAAATATGACAGGACGCGAATATGCCATCGCTGTACTAGTCAGTAATACAGCGATGACTGTTCCTGTTTTTATCTTATTATCACTTCAAGGACTATTACCACTAAACCCAACTAAGTTAGTAGCGCCTACATGGGATACGATATTACACACTACGATTTCTTTTCTTGTCGCGGCTGATTTACAGCACTATGTTCCAGAAATCACAATGTCGTATTTTAGTCAAATAGCGGCATTGGGTTTTTTAATGTTTATTGCCCCAGCAACAGGTTTATCTGTCGGTATAGCTTTTATTCGTGGTTTATCTGGTAGACTATTGGGTAATTTTTATGTAGATTTAGTTCTTTCCATAACCCGCGTCTTATTACCCTTTGCTGTAATTGGTACATTACTAATTTTAGCTTTGGGAGTACCTGAGACTTTAGCTCCAACCGTAATTATTAACACCTTAGAAGGCGCCACTCAAGCAATATCGCGTGGGCCAGTTGCTCACTTTGAAAGCATTAAAATACTTGGAGAAAACGGAGGTGCTTACTTTGCTGGTAACTCTGCTCACCCATTTGAAAACCCAAATGGCGCCACGGAATTTCTACAAATTATCGGTATGTTAGTACTGCCAACAGCGGTAATTTATACCTATGGCATTTTTATCAATAACTTAAAACAAGTACGCTTGCTGTTTTGGATGACGTTTGTAATTTTTGTCGTACTTATAGGAATAACTGCTGTCGCTGAATATCAAGGCAACCCGACTGTAAATGCCCTACTGGCAACGCAACAACCTAATTTAGAAGGTAAAGAAGTGCGTCTAGGATGGGCACAAACCGCTTTATTTGCCATTACTACAACAGCAACAATGACTGGTTCAGCGAATGGAATGTTTGACTCGCTAATGCCGTGGAGTGCATTCTGTGCTTTACTTAACCTATTTCTACAAGTAATTTGGGGGTCTTTAGGCACTGGAGCTGCTTCTTTATTTATATACGTCTTGCTGACGGTGTTTTTAACTGGTTTAATTGTTGGCAGAACACCAGAGTTGTTAGGACGCAAAATCGAGCAATACGAAGTAACATTGGCAAGCTTGATTGTTTTAATTCATCCAATCATAATTTTTATACCTGCCGCCGCCACTTTGGCTTTACCTTTAGAATTAACAGGTATTAGCAATCCGGGATTTCACGGATTTACACAGGTAGTATACGAATATGCCTCAGCAGCAGCAACAAATGGTTCTGGCTTTGCAGGATTAGGAAATACTCAACCTGCTCCAACAGCGTTATGGTGGAATTTATCAACTGTACTAACTTTATGGATAGGACGTTATATTCCAATTGTTGCTATGCTATTACTCGCAGATAGTATGTCACAGAAGTTACCAGTCCCAATGTCTGTTTCAACTTTGAATACTGATACAAAACTGTTTACAAGTGTAACAGGTGTAACAATACTAGTTCTGGGTGCGTTAACATTTTTTCCAATACTGGCTTTTGGTCCTATTGCCGAAGCATTTCAAATTGCAAAGGGTTTATTTTAATGAATATAAGTGTTACCAAACAAAAAAAGCTTTGGTGGGGTATTTCTTCAGCTTTTGTCCTATCAAGTCTAATTGCAATGCTAATATCTTTGGTGCAATTTAAGGCGCCGCTACGACCGGGCTTAGATTTTACAGGTGGTACAAGGTTACAGTTTGAGTTAGACTGTTCCAAACCTGGTAATTGTGATAAACCAATTGAACTTAGTACTGTGCGTGAAGTACTAGGTCAGTATCAATTAGCAGACAGCAGTATTCAGCTTATTGGTGCCGAGCAAAGAGGAGTATCAATTCGCACTAAACCTTTAGAACCTGACAAACGCAACCAGCTACAAGCAGCTTTAACTAAAAAAATAGGCGCCTTCGATGCCCAAAAAACTCAAATTGACTCAGTTGGTCCAACAGTTGGACGTGAACTTTTAACATCTGGCTTAATATCGCTACTCATGTCTTTTGTTGGCATCGGTATTTACTTAAGTATACGTTTTCGTGCTGACTATGCAGTATTTGCGATTGTCGCTCTTTTCCACGATATCTTAATTACATTAGGCTTTTTCTCTATCCTAGGCTTACTATTTGGTACTGAGGTAGATAGCTTATTCGTTGTTGCTATATTAACTATTGCGGGTTTTTCAGTTACAGACACAGTTGTAATATATGACCGTATTCGAGAAAATTCCAAATTACAAGGTGGTATTGCAACAAATAAACTAGTGGATGATTCAGTAAATCAAAGCTTGACTCGCTCGTTAAATACCATACTAGCAGCTTTACTCCCTCTGTTCTCACTGTTCGTATTTGGCGGAGAAACACTTAAAAACTTTTCGCTAACTCTAATTGTTGGTTTTACAATGGGGGCATATTCGAGTATTTTTATCGCAAGCCCTTTGTATGCTTGGTGGCATAACCGTAAAGGTAGCAACCTCCACACGGAAGCGACAAACAGCATTACCTAACTTAAAAGTAATGATAATTAGGGGTTCAAATTTTTCAACTAGTTATACCTGCATGAATTAATACATACTCTACTTAGGTTGTGTAGTGGCAATTGCAAGTCTTGCACCCCTAATTTGACGCACTTTATCCATTACAGCCACAGCCGCTCCAAGGCTTACTTTTTCATCAGCATTAACTACAACTAATACGTTTTGATTATTACCCACTAAAGCACGTAATTGTTCTGTCAATGTTTCAACTGTAGTCGGTTGATTATTAAGGCTAACTTGTTCCTTTACATCTATAGTAATAGTAATAGGCTCTTGACTTTGTACTTGAGACTGTTGTCCAGTAACGGCTTTAGGTAGATTTACTGGTAGCCCTTCGGAATTACTTAAAAACAAACTTGAGAGAATAAAAAATGTTAACAGTGAGAATATAACATCAATCAAGGGTATAATATTAATTTGTGCTGGAATATCAGGTTCTTCTGATAGACGACGGCGCATAATCTGTGTCTCCTCGTTGGTAACGACGACGATAAAGTAGTTCTAACTGTCCAATATATTCTTCCTGCTGCAAATAACTCACTCAATTCACCTAATTTCATCGATTACCTCTTTCAATTAATAATTAGCCACATTCAAACTCGGTTTTAATTAAGTGTTGCTTAAATATTACATTATTTGTTACAAATTGAATATTTTTTATCAAAGATTATATATAAAAATATAAACGCGAGGCTAAACATGTATATAACATTGTATTAAACGCGCGTTTATTAACCATTATTTTGTTGAGTTTAGACCTAAACTATAATGTAATAAAAAAATATATCTTTTAGCACCTGACAAAAAAATTAACATAATATATAGCATTCCTAAATCATTTGTAAAATCCGCATGTGTAGAGACGCGATATATCGCGTCTCTACATTTTACAATTTTTTATAAATCATCTAGGACTGCTATAGCAGTCCTAAATCATTCGTAAAATCCACGTGTTGTAGAGACGCGATTAATCGCGTCTCTACGTAGATATAATTTTTACAACTCATTGTCGGTTTTACAATGGGAGCATATTCTAGTATTTTCATAAATAGGCCTCTCTACGCTTGGTAGCATAATCGTAAAGGCAGGTGTCAGGAAGTAAGAGCAACAAGTTAGCTTTACAGTATTTAATCAGGATGATAATTATTGTCATGGGTGTATCAGGTTCAGGTAAATCAACGATTGGCAAAATGCTAGCTGAGTCGTTAGGCTATGAATTTCATGATGCCGATGATTATCATCCTCAATTCAATATCAGTAAAATGCAACAAGGTATTCCCCTCACAGATGCAGATAGAATACCTTGGTTAGAAATATTACAAGCTTTAATTCACAAATGGTTACTAGAACATCGTTCTACAGTACTAGCTTGTTCCGCACTCAAAGCTAGTTATCGTGAATATCTAAATGGTAATGAAGAAATTAAACTAGTTTATCTTAGAGGTTCATTTGAAACAATCGCAGCACGATTAAAACGGCGCCAAAATCATTTCATGCCCGAAACATTGCTTCAAAGTCAGTTCAACACCCTCGAAGAACCATCAAACAGCATCAAAGTAGATATCTCATCTTCCCCCGAAACTATCGTCCAGCAAATACGCGCACAGCTAACACTATTGTAGGTTGGGTGGAGTTAAAAAAACTGGGCGCCTTAAGTAATATTCAATAAATACAAAAATACTCTTGTGGGATGGGCATCCTTGCCCGTCCCTTTAATGTTGGGTTCCGCACTCGCGCTCCACCCAACCTACGATGATAAAAATGCTTCAATTTCGGCAAGAGTAGGTTGAGAAGCAATGGCGCCAGGTTTCAAAGTAGTTAATGCACCAACTGCGCTTGCATATTGTACAATCGCGCGTGCGGTTTCTTTATCTTTAAGACTTGGAATACCGTGAGTTAATAGTTGATGAATAAAACCAGCTAGGAAACTGTCTCCGGCGCCTGTTGTGTCAACTACAGGTATGGAATAAGCAGGTAATTTACCCTCGTTTTCATCTAAACAGTAAGCACAACCGTTTTCACCGTCTGTTACTAGCACACCTTCAACTGTGTCTAGACGGTAATTAATTGCACCTGCATCGCTGGTATCAAATAACCATTCGGCTTCTTCTTTGGCAAGCTTAACAAAATCTACTTTTTTAAAGATTTGACGAATTATATCCGGCGCCTCATGAGGATTATGCCAAAATACTGGGCGCCAGTTCACGTCCAGTATTATCTTCATGTCATATTTTTCCGCTAAGTCCAAAGCATGATAAACAGCTTTAGCACTCTCTGGATAGGCTAACTCTAGCGTTCCCAATACTAAAATATCTGCTGCTTCAAATAAAGATGCTGGTAATTCTTTGGCATTGAGTTGTGTATCAGCAAACTCGCTAGTGTCGTAATTTCCGAACCCAGCAAATGTACGGTCGCCGCTCAAACTTCTAACCACATATACCTGCCGCGTCGGCGCCGAATTATGACGCTGCACACCAGTTGTATCAACACCTACTTCGTTTAAAAGGCTCATTAATGTATCACCGACTTCATCAGAGCC
>NZ_JBXXZH010000328.1:0-9074 GCF_059640475.1 Calothrix sp. CBUCES-K 9914 | reverse complement strand
ACTTTTTTTGAGATGCACTACCTAATTTACTTATTATACCTCATGTGACTGGGAACCGCTATATAATACTGATAAGTGCAGTCAAAATATACAAAATTTTTCTTTTCATCAAACGAATACTCCTAATTCACACTTGCCCAGCAAATTTGGCCTTCTGTGTATTGAATACGGTTCAATCAAAAATTTATGCAAAGCGTGGAGTTTATCGTGCTTTAGGTCTGCCGACACCAAGATTGATCGCGGCACCTTTGCATTATACAACTCGTGCTGCTTTGGGTATCAATGGCGCGGCTTTTTATAGCCAAGACCGATTGTGCCAGTTTCTCCCGTCCTGATTCTAAAACCCTTGTCCCGCAAGTATTTTAGGTTTTCATCTACGGAGGTAACAGAGGAGGGATATTTAAAGTTAAATTGCAAAAATATCTGGGTATCCTAGGGATAATTCAACCAGCTTTAAATAACGCAGCATACCTAAGCTTATGACACTTCTAGCAAACACTTCCCTTAATTTGCCACCTAACATTTTTGGCTATACCCTTGTTGAGAAAATATATCTGGGTTCTCGGACGGCAGTGTATAGAGCAATACAAGTGGAATCACAGCGTCCAGTGGTAATTAAGGTGTTGCGGCGCGAATATCCAAGCTTTGCCGAATTAGTACAGTTTCGCAATCAGTATACGATAATGCGATACATCATTGACGCAAATGGCAAAAATTGCCTCGTTTCTGGGATTGTCCGACCCTTGAGCCTAGAACCAATTGAAAATAGTTATGCCTTGGTGATGGAGGATTACGGTGGGGTTGCTTTGGGAAAGTACGTACAGCAACATTCGTTGGGTCTAACAGAGGTATTCGAGATCGCTATCCAAATCGCTGACATTCTTCACAATCTGTGCCAGCATCGGGTGGTGCATAAAGACCTTAAACCCGCCAATATTGTGATTCATCCTGAGTCGAAACAAGTCAAATTGATCGACTTTAGTATTGCATCCTTGTTGCCCAAGGAAACCCAAGAAATCCAAAGTCCTAACATCTTGGAAGGCACCCTGGCGTATCTGGCTCCAGAACAAACTGGGCGGATGAATCGCGGTATCGATTATCGTGCTGATTTCTACGCTTTAGGTGTGACGCTATATCAACTCTTGAGCGGAACATTGCCGTTTGCGGTGGACGATCCACTGGAATTGATGCATTGTCAAATTGCAAAGGCGCCTGTCCCTGTTAATCAGGTGAACCCTGATGTGCCGACGATGGTGGCGAAGATCGTTGCAAAACTGATGGCAAAAAATGCTGAAGATCGGTATCAAAGCGCCCTAGGACTCAAATACGATTTGCAACAGTGTTTGACACAGTGGAAAGAAACGGGAAAAATTACAGCGTTTGAACTGGGACAACGAGATCTAAGTGATCGCTTTCTCATCCCCGAAAAACTCTACGGTCGGGAAGCTGAAGTTCAGGCTTTATTGAAAGCGTTTGATCGGGTTGGCAGTGGCGCCTCAGAACTGATGCTGGTTGCGGGTTTTTCAGGAATTGGGAAAACGGCTGTTGTATCGGAAATTCACAAGCCAATTATACGACAGCGAGGCTATTTTATTAAAGGTAAGTTTGACCAGTTTAATCGCAACATTCCTCTATCAGCATTTGTACAAGCGTTGCGGGATTTGATGGGGCAATTGCTGTGTGAATCAGACGAGCAAGTGGCGCAATGGCGAACGCAAATTTTGGCAGTCGTGGGAGAGAATGGGCAAGTTCTTATCAATCTTATTCCGGAAGTGGAGCAGATTATTGGCAAACAGCCCAGCGTTACTGAACTATCGGGCAATGCAGCACAGAATCGGTTTAACTTGCTGTTCCAAAAGTTTATTAAAGTATTTACAACGGCAGAACACCCATTAGTAATATTTTTGGATGATTTGCAATGGGCAGATTTGGCTTCGCTTCAGTTGCTCAAACTCCTAATGAGTGACAATGGTTATCTTTTCATGTTAGGCGCCTATCGAGATAATGAAGTATCGCCCACACATCCGTTTATCTTAACTGTAGAGGAACTCAAGAAATCGCAAGCAATTGTCCATACAATCAGTCTGGCGCCCCTAACTTTTGACGATACCAATCATCTTGTTGCAGACACGTTGAAGTGTTCAAGGCAACTCGCACAACCCCTTACCGAATTAATAGATCGTAGAACGAAAGGAAATCCATTTTTTACTACGCAATTTCTCAAAGCGTTACATGAAGATGGACAGATTAGCTTTGATCATGAGTGTCGCTATTGGAAATGCAACATTGCCCAAGTAAAAGCGTTAACACTCACCGATGATGTGGTAGAGTTCATGGCATTGCAATTGCAAAAATTGCCACTCGAAACACAACAAGTGTTGAAGTTAGCGGCTTGTGTGGGCAATCAGTTTGATTTAGCGACCTTGGCGATAGTGTTTGAGCAGTCTCAAATAACTACGGCAAACGCATTGTGGAGAGCATTACAGGAAGGCTTGATTTTACCGACGAGCCAGGTATACAAGTTTTTTCAGGGTACAGAACAGTCCGGAGCAGAGGATACAGTTAATTTGACCTATCGATTTTTACACGATCGAGTTCAACAAGCCGCCTATTCTTTGATTCCTGAGCATCAGAAAAAAGCTGCTCATTTAAAAATCGGAAAATTGTTGCTAAAGAACACATCACACGAATTCGTTGAAACAAATATTTTTGATATTGTTAATCAGTTAAATAAAGGAATTGATAGTATTAATCAGCAATCAGAAAAATATAAAGTCGCCCAACTCAATCTCATTGCTGGAAGAAAAGCAAAATCTTCTACTGCTTATCAAGCAGCCTTAAAATATTTGACTCTAGGTGCTAATTTACTAACAGATAATAGTTGGCAAATTGATTACGCACTAACTTTTGGATTATATCGAGAACGCGCAGAGTGTGAATATTTAACTGGTGATTTAAACCAAGCAGAAAAACTATTTGAACTGGTGTTAAATTCTGCTCAGGATAAGTTCGCTCAGGCAGACATTTATGCTATCCAGATGTATTTGAAAATGACTCAAGGTGAGAATATCCAAGCTGGCTTGAAAGCTGGACTGAAAGGATTGAGCATTATGGGAATGCATCTGCCGCTTACAGTTGAAGAACAGCAAGCAATGCTCAAAGCCGAACTAGAAAAACTAAACACTTTATTGAAAAAAGTACAGCCAGCAGATTTATTCAATCTGCCTGAAATGACAGATTCCATTAAGAAGGTTTGCATGAGCCTTCTGGCTGATATTTGGGCGGCAGCATATATGGCAGGAGAGCAATACCTCTCCTTTCTGAGTATACTATTGATGGTTAACAATTCATTGTTACATGGTAACGCCGAGGCATCGGGGTTTGCGTATTGTCTCTATGGAATGAGTCTGGCAAACCAGGGAGATTATCAAACGGCTTACGAGTTTGGAACATTAGGATTAAAACTTGATCGCCATTACAACAGTACTAAATTTATTTATAAAACAAACAACATCTTTGCACATACGATTAATCCTTACAATCAACATTTAAAGACGAATTTGCCGCTGTCTCAACAGTCCTTCCAAACCAGTCGAGAAGCTGGAGACGTAGTATTTGGGGTTTGGGCGGTTTCGTTTCTTATTTGGGCTATGTTGGTGAAGGGCGAACGTCTAGATGATGTTTATGCTGAGACTGAAAAATATCTGAGCTACGTTCAGCAGGTAAACGATATTAATATGTTGTACGCATTTACATTACAGCGACAGTTTCTTTTGAGTCTCCAAAATTCTTCTCAATATACCGACTTATTAGTTTCTCGCCATAAGAATATTCAAAACGATCAAAAAACTCTCTATATAGATGTCTGGAGACAAAAGAAGAACTTTGAACACGGAATTAACTGGTATTGTTTCCTCAAACTGCAACTTGCCTACTTTTATGGTCGCTACGCTGACGCTATTGAAGCGGCAGAAGAAGCTGAGGAGACACTAGCAGCTAACGCTGGTTTTTTCCCAATTATTCAGTACTACTTCTATTATCCACTCAGTTTAATAGCTCTCTATCCCACTGCCACATCAGAAAGGAAAAAGCAATATTGCGAGGTTTTGCAACAGCATCAGTCAATTGTTAAACAATGGGCGGATAGTTGCCCAGAAAACTTTTTGCATCGATATCTCTTACTCTCAGCGGAGATGGCGCAAATTTCTGGTAGGCATATAGAAGCAGCAGGTTTGTACGATCACGCCATTGCCACCGCCAAAGCCAACGAATACATTCACGAAGAAGCCCTTGCCAACGAACTTGCCGCCAAATTTTACCTGAGCTGGGGTAAAGAGCGCATTGCCCAGGAATACATGACCGAAGCCTACTACGGCTACGCGCGTTGGGGTGCCAAAGCCAAAGTTCAGGACTTAGAGTCCCGCTATCCCAACCTGCTCGCACTTATTTTACAACAGCAGCAAATGCCTTTGTCGGCAACTGAAACTTATTTTGCAAAAGAATTTCTAACTGTATTCCAGACTTCTGTATTCCAGACTTCTGTTACTCAGTCTTCTAGTTCCGGTAGCACCAGTATTTCTTCCATCCTCGACTTGGCAAGCGTCCTGAAAGCTTCTCAAACCCTTTCGAGCGAAATTCAACTCGATAAGCTATTGGCAACCTTACTGCATACTGTTCTAGAAAATGCTGGCGCCGACAAAGGGGTATTGCTAATGCCACATGAGAATCAGTGGTTCGTGGAAGCCTTTGCCACCGTCGATCAACCAGCGCGGGTACAATCCATCACCCTCTCCACCAGTCAAGAGATTCCCCACTGCTTGATTAACAGCGTCAAGCGCAGTCTGCAACCTCTTGTAATTGTCGATGCCGCAGCCCATCCCACCTTAGCAACAGATGCCTACGTATTACAAAAGCAACCCAAGAGTATCTTGTGTACACCGATTCTTCGGCAGGGCAAACTCGTTGCTATTTTATACCTAGAGAATCATCTCACCGTTGGGGCGTTTACCCGTGATCGCGTCGAACTGTTGAACTTGCTCTGTACCCAAGCCGCCATTTCTCTGGAAAATGCCCGTCTCTATCAACAAGCTCAAACCTATGCCCAAAAGCTTGAGCAATCACAATTACAAATCGTCCAAAGCGAAAAAATGGCATCGCTTGGAAATTTAGTTGCAGGGGTTGCCCACGAAATCAATAATCCGATCGGCTTCCTCAATGGCAGCATCAACAATGCCAAAGAGTATCTGCAAGATCTCCTTGGACATCTCGCGCTTTATCAGCAACATTATCCTAATCCTGCTGCACCTATTCAAGATAATGCCCAAGAAATTGACCTCGAATTTTTGAGCGGGGACTTACCGAAATTGCTGGACTCAATGAAAAGTACAACCGAGCGAATCAGGTCGATTAGTACTAGTCTCCGTACCTTTTCTCGCGCCGATACGGACAACAGAGTCGGCGCCAACCTACATGAAGGTCTCGATAGCACGCTGCTAATTTTGAAATACCGTCTTAAAGGTAACGAACATCGTCCCGCAATCGAGATTATTCAAAACTACGGTAATTTACCCGAAATCGAATGCTTCCCTGGACAATTAAACCAGGTATTTATGAACATTTTGGCGAATGCAATCGATGTCTTTGATGAAGCTGCCCAACAAGCTTCTTATGCTGATCTACAAACCAACCCTCAGAAAATTACAATTAAAACTGCGCTGACTGAGCAAAACGCAGTCGAAATCCAGATCAGCGATAATGGCAAAGGCATGACAGAAGCAGTAAAAGCCAGAATTTTTGACCATTTGTTTACCACTAAAGGTGTGGGTAAAGGCACAGGACTCGGATTAGCGATCGCTCGTCAAATTGTGGAAAAACATGGTGGTAGTTTAGAAGTGCAGTCAGAATTAGGTCGAGGCACTGATTTTTCCATCCGCCTGCCTTTATAGCGATGAGCCAGCAGAGCTTGAATTTTGTCAATGGGCGGGCAAGGATGCCCACCCCACAAGATTAAAATTATGCCAACCCTATTTACTAAATTCGCACTTCTAATATTAAGTTGAAAGGTGTTGCCGTTGCGCGACGACAATGACTAAACCCTGCCTCAGACATAACTTGAGCTAGTCTCTCTTCTCCTGCTTGCGCTCCTAGTCCCAGTCCAACTTCTTGAGAAAGGGAATTTGGTGTGCATATGGCAGTGGAACCAGCGTAATACATGCGACCAATTGCGTTGAGATTATCTTCGAGTTTTTTTCCTGCAAAAGGTTCGACTAATAATATAGTTCCATCTTTGCTCAACACTTCTTTGGTATATTTTGCGGCGCCTACTGGGTCGCCCATATCATGCAAGCAATCCATAAAACAAACTAGGTCATAGTCGTTTCCTGGGTAATCTTTAGCTGTGGCGACCTCGAAGTGAACTCTGTCTGCAACACCCGCAGCTTGGGCACGTAGACGAGCAGTAGCAATTGAATCAAAGTGGTAGTCAAAGCCAAAGAAGGTGGAATTAGGAAAAGCCTGCGCCATAATAATAGTAGAGGCGCCGTGACCACAACCCAAATCAGCAACTTTGGCGCCTGCTTTTAACTTTGCTTCGACTCCAGAGAGTGCAGGAATCCACGAATTAGTTAAATAAGTTTTGTAACCATTTCTAAAGAAGGCTTCACAACTACAAAACAATCTTGGATTATGCTCGTGCCAACCAATACCTTTACCTGTTTGGAAAGCATCAATAGTTTTGTCCTCATCTAACCACATTGAGGAAATTAAATCAAAAGCGGGACTCATAAACACAGGACTTTCGGAGTTAGCTAACACCATTGCATGTTCATCAGGTAACTCATAAGCGCGCGTGGTTGGATGGTAAATAACATAACCACCTGCGGCTTGATTATTTAACCACTCTTGTACGTAACGTTCCTTTGTATTTGTTTTTTGGGCTACCTGCTTGGGTGTAATTGCTCCGGCGCCTGCCATTGCTTTATAAAGACCAAGCTTGTGTCCGATGTTTGCCATCACACCAGACATGCTTGCTGCCATATCATTAACAACTTGATACACAAATTCTTGTACGCGCGCTTCATTCATATCACATAACCTCTAATTTTTTGTATTGTGTACTACAAAATGCCAATATAAATCTATACGGCATTAAATGAAGTTTTATGCAATTCGTATAAAATACTACTTTTAATCTATTGGAAGCCCAACTTGCTTAAACCAAGAAGCTTTATCCCAGTACCCACGCTGAAAACGAATTTTTTCATCAACAATATGAAAGAAGCCACATCCTCTAAGCGTGTACTTTTTACCCTGTGCTATTGATTCAGCCTCATTTCCGACAAATGTGCCGCCACCAGTCCATTCAAGAATAGCCCATTCACCATCTTCAAATAAGTTCTCTATATGAGTGTAAGTATCTGGGGTTGAACGAAAGAAGTTAACGAAATCCGCATAAATGGCACTTTTGCCTTCAAGAGGAGTACCGATAGCAACCTGAATATTTACGGCATTTTCGTGGTAAAAAGCAGCAGCAGCCGAAGCGTCATGAGCATTCAAAGCATCTACCCAGCCAAAAATAACTTGTTTTGGCGTTTTCACGTTTACTCCTCTAGAACTCATTCTTTTTGTTGATATCTTCCAAAATAAAGATAAATCGGGTAGAAGTAGGGAAGAACAATTTGCAACGGATGCAACGGATGTAACGGATAATTTATTAATTACAAACAAAATTTTGGTGCGTGACTATTTAAAATTAACCATCCGTTACATCTGTTCACCATCCGTTGCCAATCTTCCTACCCCCTCTGTGTAAAGACGCGATTAATCGCGTCTCTACGTGTCTCTGGTTTATGCAAGTAACAATACAAGGTGAATGGATTCTATCGCTTTGCTAGTAACATTTTTATTCCGTGTTTAGGACGTAAACTAAAAGCTGCCCAAGGAACAATTTCCTGTGGTGTTAGCTTGAGTTGGTAATTTTGAGCAATAGTTGCTAGTAACAACACAGCTTCCATCATGGCAAAGGATTTACCAATGCAGATTCTTTGACCCCCACCAAAAGGAAAATACGCAAACGTTGGTAGTTTTTTTGCCAAATCATTTTCCCAACGGTCTGGATTAAATTCGTCTGGATTGTTAAAATAACGAGGGTCGCGGTGCATTGCCCATTGACTCATTAACACGACATCACCCTTTCGCAAAGAATAACCAGCTATTTCGCAATCTTCTAGAGCTGTACGTGCCATTAACCAGGCAGGAGGATATAACCGCATCGATTCCATTATCACTCGTTCGGTGTAACGCAACTGGTGTAAGTTGGTAATAGCTGGCGCCTGACCATTCAATACCGTTTGCAATTCCTCCCATAATTTCCGCTCAAATTCTGGGTGTTGCGACAGCAAGTAAAACGTCCACGACATTGTTAAAGCAGTAGTTTCATGACCTGCTAAAATCATTGTTGCTAATTCATCACGTAATTGTTGGTCACTCATCCCTGTGCCATCTTCATCACGCATTTGTAGTAACATTGATAGCAAATCGCCTTTATCTTCTCCACTACTACGACGTTCTTGAATTAAATCTCTAATAATGTGATTTAACTTTTGCATCAAGTTTACGTAGCGTAGATTTTTTGGCCTAGGAAACCAATCAGGAAGTAAAAATAATAATAAGTTGTTGAAACGAGCTTCAAAATACTCAATACTTGACTCTGTTGCATCGTTGATAATTTTCACGTGCTTTTCGAGGTCAGCTTCCATCAAGCTTTTGGCAACAATCTTTAATGTTAGTCGCATCATGTCTTGATGAATATCGCGAACTTCACCATCTTGCCAGCTGGTAAGTAGCTTTTGGGTATAGTCCACCATCACCTCACCGTAGCCGAAAATACGCTCTCTGTGAAAAGCTGGTTGTGTTAGGCACCGTTGACGTTGCCAAAAGTCTGCTTCGCTGCTTACCAGTCCATTACCTAAGAATCTTCGGAGTATTTGCAAACCAAACGATTTACGAAATAACAATACCTTCGCCAAAATAAAGAGGGCCTTCTGTAGTAGAGTTATGTTTACTAAGACTACAAC
>NZ_JBXXZH010000327.1:0-9155 GCF_059640475.1 Calothrix sp. CBUCES-K 9914 | reverse complement strand
CTGAGGCAGTTGCAGCAGCGATTGCACCAGTACTTCGCAGCAACCCAACAAAATATGAAGAAGCCGAAGTATTGGTAGAACAGAACATTGCAAAAGTCAGTATAGCGGGTGCTGGAATGATTGGGCGCCCAGGTGTAGCAGCGAAAATGTTCGTTACGCTTGCTGAAGCTGGTGTCAATATTCAAATGATTTCTACTAGCGAAGTAAAAGTTAGTTGTGTGGTAGACGAAACTGACTGTGAAAAAGCTGTTACCTCACTTTCCAAAGCTTTTGATATCACGACCTCCCCCCTCCCACCCTTTCAACCTTCCACTTTTTCACACTCCCAACTTCCCGTTCGAGGTGTTGCACTCGACCTAAACCAAGCGCGTTTAGCAATTCGTAACGTTCCTGATAAACCTGGGATGGCTGCAAAACTATTTGCTTTACTAGCCGAACACAACGTTAGTGTTGATATGATTATTCAATCACAGCGCTGCCACATTATAGATGGCGCCCCAAGACGAGATATTGCTTTTACCGTCGCGCGTCTTGATGCAGAAAGCACCCAAAAAATGCTTCAACAGGCAGCAGTAGAATATGGTTGGGGTGAAGTTGTTTTAGATAGCGCCATTGCAAAAGTCAGTATTGTAGGCGCCGGCATGGTTGGACAACCAGGTGTAGCAGCAAAAATGTTTGAAGCGTTAGCACAAAACAAAATCAATATTCAAATGATAGCTACATCTGAAATCAAAATTAGCTGCGTTGTTGAACAAGAACAAGGCATCAAAGCTCTGCAAGTTATTCACGAAGCATTTGGTTTGGCTGGTAGCGAGAAATTTGTCGTTCCAGCTTAAAGAGTGCTGAGTGCTGAGTGCTGAGTGCTGAGTGCTGAGTAATAAGTGATAACAAAAGAATCTTGTTTTTACTTAATACAAGCAAACTGTCTACTCTTTACTCTTTACTCTTTACTCAGCACTCATTACTCAGCACTCAGCACTCAGCACTCTTATAACTCTGAAACAACAGCCAAATTTTGAGGTTTTTTGCTGTCTTTTATTGCTAGCGTTGCGTTCAATGTCATTTTAGGTTGATTTGGCTGCATAATGACCGCTTTATAAGGCGCAACACCAGCAACTTCACTACCAATACAACGCGCGGCCGCAAGTGATAAATCTAGACTACGAGGTGGAATATATGGTCCTCGGTCGTTGACGCGGACAATTACTGAAGAGCCTGTTTTCATATTAGTTACTTCCAAGAACGTATTAAATGGAAGCGATTTGTGGGCAACTGTGAGGTCGTTTTGATTATAAGTTTCACCGTTGGCTGTTGTACGACCGTGGAAATAACCACCATACCAAGAAGCTAATCCAGATAGCTTTTGATTAGAATACGCCAAACCGTACATGTCTTGCTGCCCTTCAATAAGTGACAGCGATGGTGCTTTCAATGCTGTGCGAAGGTTATTCACCCAGTCAATTGCAATTAAATCAGCACTGCGAGTTGTCTGATTGGATATTTCTTTGTGTACTCCGAACAAAAAGCGATTACCTGCCATTATCGCTGGGGCGCCGTCAACAGTAGCTGGTCGCAGTTGTGATGGCGAGAATCCTTCGGACTTCACTAATTTATTCAAACGCTGCTGCATCACGCTTGCCTGCACTTGGTTAGGCAAGTTGGCAACCAAGTGATGATCCACCCAAATTTCATAGTTCGTGTCATCGCGACGAACCGTCATAACAGGCAAATTTGACTTGGTAAACCGCGACTGGAAGGAGATGGGAAGACGGAATAAGTTTCGCAATGTGGGAGGTAATCCTTCGCGTATGCTTCGCAAAATCTTGTTCGCAAAATCTCCGTCTTCGGAGTTCGAGTTGAGTAGTTGCGGTAATGGTGAAACGCTAGCATTGATTGCATTTGAAGCCTTTGGTACTGTACTTAATGATTGGTCTGAACTGTGTGCAATAGCTGTACAAAGGCGCTTGTTACTGGCTTTCACCTTTGCTTTAACTTGTAATGGTTCAAGAGCTAAAGCTGGTTGTGACTGCTTGGTTCCTAAATCAATATTCAAAAATCTCGAAGGCAGCAGCGTTACGTTCAATGCAGTTTTTTGCTGCGGGAAAACAAGTCGTGAACTGGTATTACTAACAATTTCTCCTAGATTAGACGATAATGAAGCACTTCGTACTTCTTGGTTAGGATTTACTGTTATTTCATTCAACAACAAAAAATTACTAATCCAAGAAGTTACAAGAAAAATTCCAAGAAATAGCATGGTGTAGTTAATATTTTGGTGACAGCACCTTAAGAAGGTGCAAACCTACATTGGAGCAATCATTAAGATGCAAACAGAACAAACTGAACAAACCAGACAATAGCAAAATCTTTGCTTAAGGAACTTGCCAGACCTAAGCGCCACACATAGCCGAACACAAATTGCTGGACTGATCCCCAGCAAAATTCATATTATCTTGTCCTTGTTAAACAAGCAAATAAAACTTTTCGATTTGTTCCGCACTTTTTCGACTTTTTCGATTTAAATTTTTTATATATCTAATTTTTTTTGTATTAAAGTATGCAAAAATATTATTAATATCAACAGTTATTTTACTTAATTAATTACAATGTCTAGTCTAAAATATTACATAGTCGATGTTTTTGCTGAAGCTAAATATACTGGGAATCAGTTGGCTGTATTCGTGTGTGCGCGCGGTCTTACGCAGGCGCAAATGCAATCTATAGCTAGAGAAATCAATTATTCGGAGACAACATTTATTGTTTCGCAACAAGCAGTATCTGGGGGATACGAAGTAAAAATATTTACACCTGCTCAAGAAATCCCTTTTGCTGGTCATCCAACTTTAGGAACGGCTTATATACTTCAAAGAGAGGTTATTAAACAATCAGTCGAAAGGATTATTTTAAATTTACAAGTTGGACAGATACCAGTTAACATCGATCTTCTTGGAGCTAGTGAACCATACTTATGGATGCAACAAAAGGCGCCGATTTTTAACAGTATATTTGCCGTAGAAGAAATTGCTTTAGTTTTGGGTATCGAAACAAGTGAAATAGACACCCAGTACCCAATACAAGCTGTTTCAACAGGTTTACCCTTTATTATCGTCCCACTTAAAACTCTTGCATCATTAAAACGCGCAAAAGTCAACCAAGACAAATATTACAATTTAATTCAAGACATTGAGGCAAAAAGTATTTTAATTTTTTGCCCAGAGACTTACTACCCAGAAAATCAATTAAATGTACGTGTCTTTTGTGACTACCTCGGTGTACCCGAAGACCCAGCTACTGGTAGTGCCAACGGATGTTTAGCAGGTTATTTAGTCGAACATTCGTATTTTGGTCAGAATGAAATCGATACGCGCGTCGAACAAGGTTACGAAATCAACAGACCATCTCTTATTCTTCTCAAAGCCAACAAAAAATCACCAAGCGACCCCATTGATGTGTATGTAGGAGGAAAAGTAATCATGGTTGCCAAAGGAGAATTTGTATAATGTAGGTTAGGCATCCCGCCTGACCGTCCCTATATTGGCTAATAAATCCACATCCAACGAGGTTTTAGTCTATGGCTTCACCATTTCCAGGGATGAACCCATATTTAGAAAATCCATCATTATGGTCAGAGATTCATAATCTACTGATAGCAGCTATTTTTCGGAAATTAAATCCTCAACTGCGCCCTAAATATAAAGTTGCAATTGAAAAGCGAGTATATCAAGCAACCGATGAAGAATCGCTTTTAGTTGGCGTTGCCGATATAGCGGTGCAGAATACACAAAAAACACCATTACCACAAAAAGCAAGTACCGCTGTTATATTACCATCAGTCGAAGCTGTGACAGTTGATCTTACAATGCCTGAAACGGTCAAAGAAACTTACTTAGAAGTACGAGATGTAATCACGCAAGAAGTCATAACAGTAATTGAAATTCTTTCTCCCAAAAATAAGCGTTCGGGAGAAGGGCGAAACGCATATCAGAAAAAGCGGCTACAAGTTTTAGGAAGTTATACCAATTTAGTCGAAATTGACTTGCTGCGAGATGGCAGGCCAATTCAACAAGTGCAAAATAACCTTCAAAGCGACTATCAGATTTTGATAAGTAGGGCATCCAAACGCCCAAAAGCTGATTTATACGCATTTAACTTGCAAAATCCTATACCTCCTTTTGCTTTACCTCTACGTGAAGCCGATACAGAACCAATACTAGATATACAAACTTTAATTCATGAATTATATATAGAAGGTAATTATGACTTGGTAATTGATTATACTCAAGAACCTGTACCCCCATCACAGCAGGATGCCGCTTGGATTGATGAGGTTTTAAAACAGCAAGGATTGAGGTAAATTTAAAATTTGCACAACACAATCTTGGGCGCCTTCTTTACGTAGTCAAATCCGTACAAATGCTCTAAGTATGGAGGTTTGTACAGGAGTTACGAGCGTGCTGCTCACTGCTAAATGTAAAACAGATGCCAAATGTAACGGAATGCAACGTATAATGAAAACGGCAAAACCGTTAAGAAATATTGAAGAAAGTAAAGTAAATGCGAGTAGCAATCGCCGGAGCGGGTCTAGCAGGACTTTCCTGCGCTAAATATCTGACCGATAATGGTTATACTCCCATCGTCTTGGAAAGTCGAGACGTTTTGGGGGGTTTAGTCGCAGCGTGGAAAGATAAAGACGGTGACTGGTATGAAACCGGGTTGCATGTTTTCTTTGGCGCCTATCCCAATATGTTACAGCTATTCAAAGAGTTAGATATTGAGGACAGGCTGCAATGGAAGCAGCATACGATGATTTTCAACCAACCAGACAAACCCGGAACTTATAGTCGGTTTGATTTTCCAAATTTGCCGGCGCCGTTTAATGGGATAGCGGCAATTTTGCGTAACAACGACATGCTTAGTTGGGGTGAAAAAATAGAGTTAGCAAAAGGGCTTGTTCCGGCGATGCTGCGGGGACAGAGGTACGTTGACTCTACCGATAAGTATACTTTTTCGGAATGGCTTAAGCAGCAAGGCGTTGGCGATGATGTCGAACAAGGTATATTTATTGCTGCTGCTAAATCACTAAATTTTATTGACCCATCGGAAATATCTGCCTTAGTGCTATTGACAGCGTTAAGCAGATTCCTACAGCAGAAAAATGGCTCTCAAGTGGCATTCCTAGATGGTTCACCTACCGAGCGTTTGTGCCAACCAATGGTAGATTACGTCACTGCGCGCGGAGGAGAAGTTAGAACAAACGCTCCTTTAAAAGAGATTTTGCTGAACGAAGACGGCAGCGTTAAGGGTTTCCTCATTCGTGGATTGGAAGGCAAGAGTGATGAAATTGTCACTGCCGACTTGTATGTATCAGCAATGCCTGTTGATGTCATGAAGGTGATGTTACCTGCCGCTTGGAAGCAAAACGAGTTTTTCGATAAACTTAATGGCTTGGAAGGTGTACCAGTTATTAATATACATCTTTGGTTTGACCGTAAACTTACAGACATTGATAACTTGTTATTTTCGCGATCTAAGCTTCTCAGCGTATATGCTGATATGAGCAACACCTGTAAGGAATACGCGAATCCCGACCGTTCTATGCTGGAATTAGTTTTTGCTCCGGCAAAGGATTGGATAAACAAATCCGAAGAGGAAATTCTTAAAGCCACGCTTGTAGAATTAGAAACACTCTTCCCGGCTCACTTTGGTAGTGAAAACGCTGCAAAGCTTTTGAAACATTGTATTATCAAAACGCCTCACTCGGTTTATACGGCAACGCCTGGTCGTCAAAAATACCGACCAACTCAAGTAACTCCAATTTCAAATTTTTACCTCGCAGGGAGTTATACCATGCAGCCATTCCTTGGCAGTATGGAAGGTGCCGTGCTTTCTGGTAAACTGACAGCGCAGGCGATAAACGCCCAAGCACACCTAGAGGCGAAAACCTCGAGCAAGCCAACGCAAACCCTCCAGCCTGCAACGAATGCTGCAACTGCCTGATTCCCCCCCGTGCATGAAAACCTCCGTCTCTGCGGAAGAGTCCTACAACCTGTGTCGCAATCTCACGGCGAAGTACGCTAAGACTTTTTATCTTGGTACTTTGCTGATGAGTCCGGAAAAACGGCGAGCTATTTGGGCAATTTATGCTTGGTGTCGCCGTACCGACGAACTTGTCGATGGTCCCGCTGCTGCGATAACCACACCCGAAACTCTCGACGATTGGGAGAAGCGCTTGGAGTCCATTTTTGCAGGTCGCCCAGGTGATGATTTGGATGTCGCATTAGTAGATACTCTTGACTCTTTCCCTCTCGACATTGAACCGTTCCGCGACATGGTAAACGGTCAACGAATGGACTTATTCCGTAGTCGTTATGACACCTTCGACCAACTTTATATTTACTGTTACCGCGTTGCTGGCACCGTTGGTTTAATGTCAACTTCGGTGATGGGTATTGATACATCTCAGTCCTCAACACCTTGGAACCGCAACCGTCAGTTGTATGTTCCTACTGAAGAAGCTATTGCCCTCGGTATTGCCAATCAACTTACTAATATCCTTCGTGATGTTGGTGAAGACGCGCGACGCGGCAGGATATATCTTCCCTTAGAAGACTTAGCACGTTTTAATTACACCGAAGAAGACTTATTCCAAGGTGTAATTGATGACCGTTGGCGTGCTTTGATGCGGTTTCAAATTGCCCGTTCCCGTGAATTTTACACCAAGGCTGAACGGGGAATTAGTTTCCTGGCGCCTGATGCCCGACTACCTGTATGGGCTGCTTTAATTCACTACAGCCGCATCTTAGATCGAATTGAACGCAACAACTACGATGTGTTCTCGCAGCGCGCTTACGTCCCCCAATGGCGAAAACTAGGCAGCTTACCTCTCGCTTGGTTACGCGCGCAAGTCCTTTAACACATTGTAAAGTTGTAACGATGCAATTCCAAAGAACAGCGTAAGGGTAGGACAATTTTCTTTACCCTTACGCTGCTTGCATTGGCACAATATATTTTGTGAATAGAGCAACTAATGGTCTATGCCATAATTTTGATATGTATAAAAATAAATACGTAGGTTAGCCGTCTCGCCTGACATACCGCACAGTTCGTATGCCTATGCTTTAAATTTGGTCGGCTCACGGCGTCTCGCCTGACCGCACGCACAGGCGGGACGCCTATGCTACAACTCACCAAAATTAATGACACAGATCAGTAGTCAATATGTAAATTTTCGCTTTTTTAAAATTATTGTTGACATTTCCATTAAAATCATATACGCTTGTTATTCGTACACCTGGAGAGGTGGCTGAGTGGTCGAAAGCGGCAGATTGCTAATCTGTTGTACGGCAGGTAACTCCGTACCGAGGGTTCGAATCCCTCCCTCTCCGTGAAAGAGAAAAAGTTAGTATAAATTGTACATGGTAGTGAAGATTATTTACTACCTAGGTCTACATAGCTAACCGATTTACAAATACTCCTTGAGAGGGATGCTATGATTTATCCTTTGAAGCCATAAACATAAAACTCTGTATAACCACGAGTTTTAACATAAACTTTTGGCTTCTCTTGTAACGAGGAGTGGATATTATGCAAAGAATTAAAACCGCCCTAGCTTTAGGACTGGTAACTTTCACAACAGGATTTTTAGCAGCAGCGTGTGACGATACCGCTAACAAACCACCAGGTAGTGCGACATCACCCAACCAAACGACTCCTGGTACAAATACTGGCGCCAGTGGTGGAAGCGGCAAAGGGTTAAAAATAGGTTCACTATTACCAGCAACAGGTGACTTAGCTTCTATTGGACAGCAAATGATAGACGCTGTTCCTTATTTAGTTGAAACCGTTAATGCTTGTGGTGGAGTAAACGGAGAAAAAGTAGAGCTTATTGCAGTAGACGACCAAACTGACCCGAAAGCAGGCGCCGCAGGTATGACCAAGCTGGCAACAGTTGATAGAGTTGCAGGTGTCGTAGGTTCGTTTGCCAGCAGTGTATCGAGTGCTGCGGTATCAATAGCAGTACCAAACAAAGTTATGCTTGTTTCCCCCGGTAGCACCAGTCCCAAATTTACCGAACAAGCACAAAAAGGTGAATTTAAAGGTGGTGGTCCAAACAACTTCTGGTCACGTACCGCACCCCCAGATACCTATCAAGCACTAGCACTAGCTCAACTAGCAAGTAAAAAAGGCTTTAAACGAGTTTCTACAGTTGTAATTAACAACGACTATGGTGTTGGGTTTGAAAAAGCATTTGTACAAGCTTTTGAAAAAGTTGGTGGCACTGTCGTTAATAAAAATAGCCCTGTTCGTTACGATCAAAAAGCAACAACGTTTGATACTGAAGCGCAACAAGCATTTAAAGATAAACCAGATGCAGTTCTAGGCGTATTTTACGAAGAAACAGGGAGTTTATTCATTAAAGCAGCTTATCAACTTGGTTTAACCAAAGGCGTACAGATGCTGCTTACAGATGGTGTAAAATCAGACACATTTCCTGAGCGTGTGGGCAAATCAGCCGACGGTAAATATATAGTGTCTGGTGTTATTGGGACAGTACCTGGTTCTAGTGGCAAGGGTTTAGAAGCATTTAGTAAGCTGTGGCAATCTAAGAAAAATGCACCTCCGGCGCCGTATACTGCACATGCGTGGGATGCTGCGGCATTACTTGCACTTGCTGCACAATCTGCCAAGGAAAATACAGGCGTGGGGATAGCTAGTAAAATACGCGAAGTTTCTAGCGGTACTGGTACTGAAGTAACTGATGTTTGTGAAGGACTCAAACTGCTAAAGGAAGGCAAGAAGATAAATTATCAAGGCGCCAGTGGCAACGTTGATATCGATGAGAACGGTGACGTTATTGGTGTTTACGATGTCTGGACTGTCGGTGATGACGGTAAAGTCAAAACCATTGATAAAGTCAGTCCAAAATAAAAGTTAGGAGTGCTGAGTGCTGAGTGCTGAGTGCTGAGTCAAGAGTGAAGAGTGCTGAGTCAAGAGTGAAGAGTGCTGAGTGCTGAGTGAAGAGTACTGAGTGCTGAGTGCTGAGTGCTGAGTGAAGAGTACTAACTCCTAACTTTCAATTCTACTCAGCACTCAGCACTTTCTACTCAGCACTCAGCACTTTCTACTCAGCACTTTCTACTCAGCACTCAGCACTC
>NZ_JBXXZH010000326.1:0-9163 GCF_059640475.1 Calothrix sp. CBUCES-K 9914 | reverse complement strand
GGCAGGGCTGTTTCATTCTCTAGAGATAAAAGCTATAACCATGATTGTTTGGTTAATCAACCAGCAAAATCTTGTTCGGTAACGACGGATTTATAGGCGCCTGGATTTATTCTTTTTAGAATGAAACAGCCCTGCCTTATTAAGGGGGGTTGGGGGGATTTTCTAAGTCTATAGTTTAATTTTATACTTTTTAAACATCCTCTTAGAGTGTTTTAATCAAAATATTCCCGAATAAATATCGTAAGATAATTTTTTTCTTGGACTACTAACTAGTGCTGAATCAAAAAAGACTCAAAATAGTGTAAAAAAATAGAAAATTAGGTTATGCTAATGAATTACTAGTGTAGCAATGAGTTTTAAAGGGTGGGCGCCCATTACGAATGCTACTAAGAAAACCCTAATAGAGGCTGACGCGGGGACTTGGAGACGCGGGGACGCGGTGAGGTAAGAAGAAAGAGAGCTGTTAAGTATGACTTGGTTAAAGAAGAAGTAATTTTGTTCACTTCTCGTCATATGTTTAATTATAATTATCACGCACCTCGTCTAAGCATCCCCAAGTCGTTGTTTACACGCTGACATCTAAAGCTTGGAGAAAAAGAAGGTATCCTGCGGCATTTATAAGTAAGCTTTCGGACGCGGTTTTGGTGTTGCCGCAGAAACTCAAACTTGGATTGAAATTTCTTTAAGATGTGGTTATATAAAACAAGAACAAGCTTTGGAGTTAGACAGACGTTGTGAAGAAATATGCGCGTCAATTAGTCGTAATGGTTTCACATCCAGAAAAATGGACAATTAATTCTAATTCCTCGCCTGTACGTAGATCGGAAAGATAATTAGTCAAAATCGTGTTCATAAAATCTTTACAATGTAAGCGTTTAGACTTTTTCGTCACGGGTGAGCCATTCCTCCATCTCAAGAAGTTGTTGCCAATTAAGCATTGCTACCGTGAAATTATCAAGTTGCTTGGCGTTTAAGTTCTGGAGTTGACTAACTACCTGTGGTGTGAGAGTTTCATCCCCAAACTTAGCTCGAATTAAAGTACTTGCCAACTCAATCCTGCCTTTTAGTTCGCCTTTTAGTTCGCCTTCTAACTTAGCCTTGTTCATTTCGGCTTCATACCAAGCATCGATTTCTGCCATCGTTCTCATAAAATCTTTGTCCTCTGGAGTTAAGTTATTAGTAGGTACGTCTCGTAGATAAACACAGTATTTAACACATGCACTGATTATATCATTTTTTTCTCTACGAGTCGGCGATAACTGCTTGATTGAGTCAAAAGCGATTTTCGCACTTTCTTTATTTCCCAACATTTTTAACCAAATAGTATCAGGACTATCAACTAGTTGCTCAATAATCACAATTCCCATCCGTGAAATTTGGGGAAGCCGATATACACCCATACCTAATTCTAAGACAGGTTGAGCGCTGCATAAATTCAAGAGTTTTTCACTGCAATTTACTGTCAGTATCCAGGTAAATGGATTTTGATTTTCTATTTGTTGCTTTGCCTGTTTCGACAGTCGCCCAGAAGCTGTTAACTCTGTGAGTGCTTTGGCATTCTCTACCAGTTCTTTTTCCTTTTGGGTCCAATATAAATTCTTTCTAGTAATCGATTTATTGATATCACTCTCTTCTAAATATGAACTGTAATGTTCGATGATAATCGTTGGATGCTCTTGCATT
Organism: Calothrix sp. CBUCES-K 9914; assembly: GCF_059640475.1. Lineage (NCBI taxonomy): Bacteria > Bacillati > Cyanobacteriota > Cyanophyceae > Nostocales > Calotrichaceae > Calothrix > Calothrix sp. CBUCES-K 9914. The sequence goes on along the minus strand of NZ_JBXXZH010000326.1, from coordinate 7,480 downwards.
AGTTGGTCGAATAAACCTAAATTCTCTTGCTGCCATCCAAGACTTTCTTGTCCGATGAACATCAAATCAATTTCGAGGTCTTCATCGTTATGAACTTGAATATTTTGTAGAGTATTTCCTTTAGTTTTATATAAAGATTGAATATAGAATTTGAAGAATCGGTCGTGTTTGTACTGAGCCATTTAAATTTATCAAGTCCTTGACAAAGCTTTCACTTGGTGATTTCTAATTCGAGCGATAAAAATATCGCTAAACTATTATAACCAGAATTAGTGTCTAAGACTACCCCTGTTAAGCTATATGCACAAAGCCTTACTTCATATGCTAAAAGCGGACAACACTGGTTTTAACCGCGCTGTTCTAACACAAGTAAACCGAGCGTGATAGTAGCTTCCTCAAAGCAACATTTAACGGGAGCAGACTTAACAGGCGCCACACAAGCCGATTTTCGAGATGCTCCCACTAGATGGTGTATACTGGGGTGATGCCGAACTTACGGGTGCGTTGTTTTCGGCACCATGACCGAAAATTATAACCCATTACCAATCAAAATGAACGGCGCCCAATAATAAGGATGTTGATTACCAGCATATACTTTTTGATTTCTAGTATTATCTATCGGTGATACTTTTAAACCACGCTGTTCATTTTGTTTAACAGATGTACCCTTTATTAAACTTAGCTGTGCTTGTCGCAATGCTTCGGCTTTGGTAATCGGCACCTTTTGTGCTAAATTGTTGTAAAATTGCTGCATTAGTTGCGCGGTGCTAGGTACCAAGTAATGAAAAAGGACGAAGAAACAAATTAAATGGTATGCTTGCCGTGGATACATTTACAGGTGAAGAATATTTAAAATTAAAATCTCAATGAAAAACTGAAGACATTTCCGAATATTTTGCCCTACTTTGCTGTGACTGCGTTCAAAAAGGGTACAAAAAATTAAGTATAATTTTAGATAACAAGTCTACACACAAAGCTAAGATGAAATTTCAGCTACAAACTCATCTGTCTGATTTAAATATTAAGGATAAAATTGATGTAGAATTCATTGATACTCCTCCTTACTCACCAAATTTCAATGAGCGTTGAATATTTAATTCATCTTTTACGTCTGAGATTTTTACATCATCTTACTATTGGTATCAATCTACAACAGATACAAGAAAAACTCGAAAATTATTTTCAATTTAATCAGCTTCAAACGCCACGTCAAATTCAGAATATTATTCAACATATTTGTAATCTAGTCAAGCCAAATAACAGCAAAATTACTGTTTAAATTCAAGAAATAAGCTATTTATTAAATTGTGTTTTAGTTTGTACACAACTGTTTTTATTGGCGCCTCGCTCGTCTATGGCGCAAGCGCCGTAGACGAGTGCTTACTTTGAGTATTAATTCATTAATTAAAAAAATTGTTAAATAATTTAGTGTTAATCAGTTATTTTATTATATAATTATGTGTTTTCAAATTTGTAGATATTTGTTCTCTACTTAGGCTGGGGGGGTGACGAACTAGCTTAAAAGCCTTATGCCGTAAAGGTTATAGATGAGTGACCGCTTGAAAGATAAAAGTAAACTTAGAACAAAGCCCAACGAAAAATAAGACTTTTGTACAAAGCTTATTGATTATAGAATCAATAAAGTATAAAAATGGGGTTTATCTTTTTATGGCACGCACGCTTATAACTATTGCTGTGTCTCAGGTTCAGAGGTTTTCGTCACCCCCTCAGCTACTTAGGCATCCAGAGCGTGCATGATAACTACCATTCCTCTTGCCTAATATTAATTTTTAGATACATTTTAGTCGCGCGGTTATAGTCGAGTTAAATTTTTATAAAGTAAAAACTATAGTGTAGAAGAATGACAGAAAATATCATCGAAACTATAATTTTTCAGGCTCTTGTCTCTGAAACACGAGTGATTTTAATTGGTGGCGCCTCTCATACAGGAAAATCAACCCTTGCCCAAGCTTTGGCATCACACCTTGGTTGGAATTATCGTTCCACAGACAAACTAGCTCGACATCCTGGGCGCCCTTGGGTAAGTGCATATGGAAAGCCTATTCCAGAACACGTAGTCAAACATTATAATGAATTGTCTATCGAAGCTCTTTTTTCAGATGTATTGTCACATTATAGTCAAAATATTATACCACAAGTAGAGGCTATTGTTCATTCTCATGCCTCTGGGAAATCTACAGAACGCCTAGTACTCGAAGGGTCTGCGTTATGGCCAGCATTTGTAACAAATTTAGTTAGCAAAAAAGGTGTGAAAGTAATTTGGCTCACCGCTACTAACCAACTCCTTGAAAACCGAATCAAGCATGGAAGTAATTTTTGTAATGTTTGTGAGAATGAAAAACATTTAATTCAAAACTTTTTGCATCTTACCCTATTCTATAATAAACGTATGAAAGAAGAAATTGACCGTCTTGGATATACATATATTGATATAGAATCAGGTAAAAACATCCTTATCCATGAATGAAAAAGTAAGCAGTCATAGAAACAGCGACAAATATCACAAATCTACGAATATATATGGCATCAAGTCTCCGTGCGTAATGAGCAATCAAAAAAACACCAAGCGAACCACCCACTGCCATTAAAATAGCTTGAGGCCAAGCAATTATTCCAGCTATCACAAAAGGAATAATCGCGACACCGTTAATACAACCTCCTAAAAATGTTTTAAAAGCATTCATCGTGTGAATACTTTTGATTCCCAAAAACGATAGAGTTGCCAACATCAAAATTCCTAAACCGGCGCCAATACTGCTCGGTTAAGACATTAACTTAAAATAGATTCCCCTAAATCCCCCGCGAATTCGGGGGACTTTGAGAGATTTTTAGCCCCCCTTCCACGCGCTACGGTGTACACACAAGTCTTAATAAGGGTGCTTCGGGGGTAGGGCGGGGAGGATGATTATGAAGCAATATTGATTCATATCGGATGCAAATATCGATGAAAATAGTTCCTCAATTTCTCCACTCCTTCCGTTTCTAGCCTCCCCCTGCATCCAATACCTCCCTGCTCCCGATGCCAAAAAGTTATGTGTACACGGTAGCCTTCCACGCGGGGGGTTGGGGGGATTTTCATTCTTAACCGAGTAGTATTGCAACCGGATTCCTATATGAAAAACAAGTGTTTTTAGCCTGCTTCCGGCAGGCTTTGTTTGTATAGTCTCACCCTTCTAGGGTGTAGATTAGGATAACGAAATTTTTAATGAAACAGATATTGCATTTGATTGCAACAATTGTTATATTAAGAATTTAATTGAGGTATAAATATTGAGTTGGATAGTATTCTCTTACTCGCTTCCTTCTAAATCGTCTTCTAGCCCTCGTGTGGCATTATGGCGCCGACTGCGAAGAATAGGAGCAATTTCAATGAAAAGTGGTATACATATTCTACCTGCTCGTGACGAGTGTGTTGAGTCGTTCCAATGGCTAGCGCAGGAAGTACAACAAACGAAGGGTGAAGCTTTAATAATGCGGGTCGAACGATTTGAGGGATTAGCTGATTCAGAAATTATAGAACTATTCCGTACTGCGCGCGGCGAAGAATATCAAGAGATTGAAGCCCAAGCAATAGAACTGGAAAAATCCATAGAAAAGTCTACAAGTGTCGGCGCCAGTTTGGAGCGCAGCAGTTTTCTAGAAACTTTAGAAAAACTACGGAAACAGCATAGCGAAATTGCCCGCGTGGACTTTTTTGATTGTATTGATGGACAACGCTTAATAACTACATTAAACCGTTTATCTCAAGCACTATCTTTAAGTATTTCTACTGTAAATATACCACAAACAGAAATTATTAAATACCAAAATAAGCGATGGGTAACAAGACCTAGACCTTATATAGACCGCCTAGCCTGCATTTGGCTAATTCGTCGATTTATTAATTCAAATGCCGAGATTCGATATTCTCATGAGGCTGCCCATAATGAAGTTTCTTTTGAAATGAAAGATGCTCAATTTGGACATTGTGGTAATCTTTGCACCTTTGAGGTGATGGCAGCTGCGTTTCGTTTAAATAAACCAGGAATACAGGCTATCGGAGAAATTGTCCATGAAATTGATTTGCGAGACGGACAATACGCGCGTCCTGAAACTGCAGGAGTAGATGCTCTGTTGCAAGGCTGGTTTATTGCAAATATGAGTGATGCTGAACTAGAAACCTGCGGTATCAATCTGTTTGAGGGCTTATATGCTGTATTCGCCAAACAGCAGGGTTAATAGATGTAGGGTGTGTGACGCGACGAAAGATTTTGTACACAAATTAGGGACTTGTAGCGTCACGCACCATTTAAGTTCATGTAGCACAATTATTTTGTAACAGTAGTTGCTTTTTAAAGAAACATATATTACAGTAAGATTAAATCAAATCAGTTACGCTCTCCTTCTTAGGTTGGCGATGTCTAATAATTTTGCATTCTTGCTTCTATGTTCAATTGGGGGATTAGCAATTTTCAGTTCGACAATTGCCAAAAACCCAGTGTTGCCTATTCTGGCTCAACAGTTAGGCGCCAACCCAGCTACCATTGGGGCAATCGCCGCAACTTCGACACTAACCGGCATCTTACTTAGTTTTCCAGCAGGACTACTTAGTGACTACTGGGGCAGAAAGCCTTTGCTAATATTTGCAGGAGTAGTGTTTTGCAGCGCACCTCTAGCTTATTTCTTAGTCTTCAATCCCTGGCAACTAGCGCTAGTACGTGGATATCATGGATTGGCAACGGCGATTCTTAGTCCAGTCGCAATGGCTTATGTAACCGATTTGGCGCCTACCCATAAAGGAGAACGCTTAGGTTGGTATTCCTCGTTGACACTGGCAGGACGTGCATTGGCGCCCGTAGTCGGCGGTTTACTTTTAGCCGTAAGTACATGGCAATCTGTTTATGTCGTATGTACCATTGTGGGTATCTTGACTTTGGTCGGGATGAAACTACTGCCTCAAACCAGAATAAAGCGCAATCGAAAAATCAAGCAGATTAACTCAACTGTGCCTGCGATTAGGAAAATTTTATCTCATCGCATGATTCTAATTACGAGTTTGGTAGAAGCTGCTCAGTTTCTGGCATTTGGTGCCGTTGAAACTTTTCTGCCACTATATGCTTTGAGTATTGGCATTGATAAAGCTGCTGTCGGATTAATTTTTGCCAGTCAGGTTGGAATTAAGGTACTAGCACGTCCTCTCATGGGTCGGATGAGTGACCGTTATGGACCCAAGCGGCAGATTGTCGTAGGTCTTCTGCTTACCAGCGTTGCAATGTGGCTTTTCTGCCAAACGCAAACAGTAGTTTTACTATTATTAATCTCAGCCGTATTTGGATTAGGAATTGCCATCTCCTCAGCTGCGACATCAGCTTTTGTAGCAGATTTAGCTCCTGTAGATAGTCGTGGTACTGCATTGGGAATTATGAGCGCAATTATGGACGTAGGACAGGCAAGTGGCCCTGTTTTATTAGGATTTTTACTGATGCATACGTCTTATCAAATAGGCTTCACAGTTGTTGGAGGATTACTTTTGGCGAGTAGTATATTTTTCGCTTTGACTGCAACAGAAACAAAAAAATCGGAGGTTTGAATGACTGTACAGGCACCAAAACCGCTGGTTTGCGTTCGTAGTGTTGAAATTCCTGAAACTAATGAACAAGCTTTTTTTGATTGGATAGAGTCAAATAGGGAATTAAGACAACGATATGGCATTGTGATGGAGCGAATTCTCAAACCTACTGATAATCAGGGGGAATGGTTGATTATCACAATGTGGGAAAGTGAGGAGAAGTTTGAGAAGTGGTTAGTTGCAAAGGAAAAGCCAAGTGTTGATGCTTCACCAGGACACGCGCTAGTCAAATTTGGCAAAATCAAACGCTTTGACACCCAAGCTGGTTATTAATTTGTAAATTAAAAAGGAAGACTTTAAATGAAATGGGTAACACGCAAACACGTTCGGGTAAATAGAGTTGCAACACCTTGGTTAATTCAACGATTTGTTGATAAACAAGCAGAGTTTATTTTTGTAGAACCTGTAGAAGTTACTCAAGTAGAGCAGTCCCATAATGCTATTGGTTTTGATGCTCCCGGCGCCAAGTATAACCATGACTTTGGTATTACTTCCTTTGAACAAATTATTCGAGACTATAGCTTAAATGATTCTGTATTAAAGGAATTACTTGAAATTGTTCATGCTGCTGATATTCCAGGCGCCATTGAACAAAGACCAGAAGCAAGTGGGCTGAAAGCAATTAGTCACGGTTTTCCCCTAGTGACAAATAACGATGATGAAACTTTGCAAAAGGCATTCTTTATCTACGACTCTTTGTATGCATACCTGCAAGCGCGTCAGCAAAATCAGGTAAAGTAGTTTTTTTTAGCTCACATATCTAACTTATACTTAACGGAGAAAAACAAATGCCAAGTGAAATTACCAACGAAACTGGATTAATTCCCTTACAAGCTGATACAACACTTTTACAAGACCCCAAAAAATTCAGCAACGGAGACCTTAAAACTCTAGAAGAAATAGCTCAATTCAATCCTCGCTTTTTTGTTCGGCGCCGGATTTTCTTAACTGATTCAATGCACTTTAACATTTATTGTATCGAACCAGGACAATCTAACCCATTGCATAAACACTCTCAAAGTGATGAAATCTGTTACTTTGTGCAAGGAACAGGAGATGTAATAGTTGGGGATGAAATTGGCGCCGTTAAGCCTGGAGACTGTGTTCATATTCCCAAAGATATCGGACATGAAATTATTAATACTGGTACAGAGAGAATGATTGTAGTCTTAGCTCAATCTCCTCTTCCCTGTGCTCATGAAAAAGTATCTAACCCACCTTCCGAATATCGCAGAGTCGAATTCAGCCATTAAATTCTTTTAACCCATATTCCGCACTTCAAAATGTCGCATAAAATATTACATAACTACTTACTGGCATTAGTAAATAAACATACTAAGAATTTTTGCTTTTTCCTTGGTTGTAATCTTTTGTACTTCAAATTGAAGTGCGGAATGTGGGTTAGAAGTTGGCTTTTTAAACAGGGGTGACATGGCTAGAACGTACCCTTCAGGGGTTTATTGTACGCGCTCGCTTTATATAAAAAAGCTGAATCCTTTACATGGTAAGTGTTTTAAGGCTTCACAAGCATCAAAAAAATTTGGACAAAAAGCCACAAAAGTAGTTTGAAATATCAAAGCTAGATTATAGCTTCCTGTCTTGCTGAGGGAAGAAAAGAAGAATCATAATAATTTCGAGCGCGTACAATCAACCCATCTGGATACGTTCTAGCCGGTATTACAAATGCAAAACAAAAGTAAAACCCCAACCTACTGTCGGGGTTTTATAGCTAGAAATTGATATTTGTTTTCAATTTACAGTTTTAAATATGTTTAGTTAGCAGTTAGCATAAACACACAGACCTAAAGCTTTCCAAGTTTGGGGTCCAACAATTCCATCTACAAGAACTGT
>NZ_JBXXZH010000325.1:0-9214 GCF_059640475.1 Calothrix sp. CBUCES-K 9914 | reverse complement strand
ACATTCGTAATTGGTTTGCTCATTGCTGTTATTGTACCTCACCAGCTTAGGAAAGGCTATATTTATGATGAATTTAAAATTCAGGGTAAACCGCAAGGTAAAGAATCAGAACTCTACATTTGGGTAATTAAACCCACAGGTGAAGTTACTTTCCGCAAAGCTGACCTCAAACCCCTATGGCAAAAAGAAAACACAACTCTTGACAAGCTTGTTACCACCAGCCGCAACTCAATTGGTGCAAGAGGTACAGCTTTTCGCGGCATCAAGGTAACTTACAACCCCAATGCACCCAAAACCAAAAACAATTTAAAACGTCTACACGAATTATTAATCAACCCCATCGCTGACTTATTACCTAAAAACTCTAACGACAAAGTTATCTTTATTCCTCAAAGTGCATTATTCCTCGTTCCTTTGCCTGCATTAATTGACGCAAACGGGAAATACCTGATTGAAAAACACACTATTCTCACATCCCCATCGATTCAGGTTTTAGACTTAACCCACAAACAGAAACAACGCATCGGCACACAACCCATCCAGGGTAAAGATACTTTGATTGTAGGTAATCCGACGATGCCTTTTGTCGCACCAAAAATCGGCGAAACTCCTCAACAATTAACTTCTTTACCTGGTGCAGAACAGGAAGCAACTGCAATTAGCAAGTTACTCAAAACCGAACCTCTCATCGGCAACAAAGCGACAATTGCAACTGTAGTCAAGCGTTTACCCCAAGCGCGATTTGTGCATTTAGCAACCCACGGCATATTTGATGATATCCAAGGATTAAATAGCGCTATTGCTTTGACTCCATCAGGTAAAGATGATGGTTTATTAACTGCTTCAGAAATCCTCGATTTAAAACTTAATGCTGAATTAGTAGTTTTAAGCGCTTGCGACACCGGACGCGGACGCTTAACTGGGGATGGAGTAATTGGTTTATCTCGTTCGTTAATTAGTGCGGGCGTACCCAGTGTCTTAGTATCGTTGTGGTCGGTTCCAGATGCGCCCACAGCACTATTAATGACGGAATTTTATCAAAATCTGCAAAAGGGCGACGACAAGGCACAAGCGCTGCGACAGGCGATGCTGACGACGATGAAAAATAATCCGAATCCCGTTGATTGGGCAGCTTTTACTCTCATTGGCGAAGCAGAGTAGGCGCATCAGTGAGAGGTTAGAGTGATTGCATTTTTGTCAAGAGGTGCGGGAAAAGGGGATAATTTTTTGATTTTCGGTATCATCGTACCATACCATCGGTGCCATGAATAAAGTAAGTGGGGGAAAAATACTTAATGGCATTTTGTACTTTACTGGTAAAATTACTAACAAGAAATAAAGGATAAGTCCTGATGACGACATCTGTAAACTTAAATGCATTGATGAAAATTGGCGCTGTTTATATAAATTCACCTTTTGTGATAGCAAAAAAAGACCTTTTATGTTAGACCTGGTGTAGCACAGGCGAGACGCCTATGCTACGGATGAATAAAAATAGATGAATCAACTATCCGTTACATCCGTTACAATCCGTTGCCAGGATTACAACTTCGGCAAAATCTCCGGCAATAACGAACCAGGAACTTTAGATAATGCCAAATTTTGCCCTTGAATACCCAACTCATTATGGAATCCGCGTACAGTTTTAATTATATACGACAGTGTTGTTTGATATGTTTCAGGTTGTTTGCTCATACCATTAAGCGCTTGCAAATGGTTATCTAATGAAGCTTCAAGATGTTTAGAACGCTCATTTTTATCTGCTTCACAATGAGCATCGGTAACAAGTTGATAGTGCGCGAGTCCTAAATTATTATGCGTTGCGAAAATATCAAAGCTCAATGTTATTCCACTAAGTGAATGCGCCAAATTTAAAGCCTCTTTATAAGACTTAATACATTTTTCTAAATATTCGTGCCGCTCTTGTTTTGGTGTTTGTGCTTGATTTGCAAAATGCCAGTAAGCTGTACCAAGATTATTCAACGTTGCAGAACAAGCAGCAGGTTGATTTGCTGGTGTACGGAATTTTAAAGCTTCTTTATAGGCGCCAATTGCCAACCGTAAATGTTCACTAGGTTGTTCATACTGAGCAATATTCCAATACGCCGTTCCAATATTGTTTTGAATCATGCCATATTTTAACGGTTCTTGCTCAGGTGTATAGTACATTAGCGCTTCTTTATAGGCGCCAATAGCTTTCTTTAAATGCACAACAGGAAGATTGTACTGCGCCAAATGCCAATATGCAGTACCTAAGTTGTTTTGACATGCGGCAAATTTGAGTGGTTCCATTTCAGCAGTACGGTATTGCAGTGCTTCTGAATATGCTACAATCGCTAACTGCCAATTTTCTGCTGGACTAGAAAAACGTGCTAAGTCACCATATGCAGTACCTAAGTTATTTTGTACGCGTGCGTAAGTTTCTGGATGGCTCTGCGCTGAAATTAATTTTAATGCCAGTTGATAAAACTCGATCCCCTGCTCAATATATGACTGCCCCTCCTCAGAATTGGGAGGAGTACGGTATAACATCCAATATAAAGTGCCTAAGTCGTTTAAGATGTCAGGAACTTGAGGCGAGACTTCATCATATGTAATTGCTTCTTGATAAGCAATGATCGCCACCATTAAATTTTCTAAGGTAGACTGTCCCTGCTCAATCCGCAAGCGATATAAATTACCAAGCCTTTGATATCCAATTGCTATACTTTCAGCAGCAGCTTTTTTGCTATGTAGTTCGTCGATTTCCTCTAATATTGTCTCCGGTGATGTTACCTCGTCACCTGTTGACTGCGTGTCCAGCGTTGCTAGCACGAGTTCGATTAACTCCTTGCCAACATGTTTGAAACGATTAGGCGCCTGAATTTCAGGTTGAGTAGGGGTATCCCGAATTGGAGGTTCATCAGTAGATAATCCAACTGCTAGCAGTTCCGATTGTAATGGTGTAGGTTCCTTCTTGCTATGGCTACGATTAACTGATTGTTGGGATTGTGGAAAGTCAAAATCTTCCGGCGTATCAGCATCTCGAACTCCGTCGGAAATAATAACATCATTTAATATTGATTCTTCAAGATTACCTAAATCTACTCCCTGCGCCGAAAGTCTCTCTGGAAATGCTTTGGTTTTTGCAGTTGGTGTTGGTTCCCCAGCAAAGGTAAATAAACCCGTCCGATACCGCCAAAACTGCGGCGCCGACTGCTGTATTGCGTGTAACCAAGGACGTGGAACCCACAAAAGTAAACTCGACTCCAAATATCGATTTGATTCTGGTGTTGATGTACGTTGTTCAATTAATCGTAAATAATGTAGAAATAACCGCTGTGTTGCAACAGGTTGGCGTGTTAACTGCTCAACTCCAACAATTTGAAACGCTGGTATTGGTAGTGGTTTACCTGGAGTATCTTTTGTTTTGCCTACAATTGGTGGTGGGTAATTTGTTAGCCATTGGTTAATTTGAGCAATGGGGTTTGGGTCGCTTAAATTCAACCGTAACGTTACCAGTCGCGGATACGCTGGTGTACTAGTTTCCAACGAATTGGCAGGTTGATACAAAACTTGCCCAACCGGATATGCCAGCGTTGAATGCAACCGCGCTGCCACCTGATTTCGCAGGTTTAAATCATCACACACCGCCAAAAAGACTTGTCTCCGCAAGCCAAGACTCAGGGCAAGCTTGAGACGGTGATATACTTGTTTGTTCCAAGCAGAACTTTCGGGGTGTGTAGCTTCATTCACGCTCATGGTGGCGTCACATGCTTACTTGCTGTTTACATTGAATCGAGTGAGATATTTGCTTTTTGTCGCCTATAACTCTTGCCATAGAATCGTTTTTCGACTTTAAACTCTGCTTTTCAGGACAAATAGCGATTTTAGAACTTCTATAAGGAATAAGTATCTAATTATACGAATCGCTTTATGTAATTTTAACAAATAAAAAAGCAGGTTCACACAGGAGCGTGGAACCTGAAAATGATAGCAAGTTTTTCTGGGTTGAAACTGTAGTAGAGACGCAGTACTTGGGCGCCACTGTACAAAGATGAATAAATATTTACTAAAGTATATTTTTGAAAAGATTATGAGACCGAGAAGGCGACAAAAATCAAACCTCCGACCAGCACAATACCAAAGACTCCCAAAAAAATGTAATTACGCTTTTGTCCATCACTGGGAGGTTCTGCGGTATATACTTTTGGTTCTCTTGCAAAATTATTCAGACGACCGCCTTCTTCTGTGGTATAAGGCATGAATTCTTCCTTTACTTAAGTTATTTTAACTAATGTTACATAACTAAGCATAACTACTCTCAACTTAATAGACAAAACTTAATAAAGTGCTGAGTGCTGAGTGCTGAGTAGAGTTAAGAGTTAGGAGTTGAAAGTTATGAGTGAGACTCCTAACTCAGCACTTTCTACTCAGCACTTTCTACTCAGCACTCAGCACTTTCTACTCAGCACTTCTAATTGATTGTTCCAGTTAAAGGAGAGGAAGCGCTAGCGTAGTCTTTAATTGGCATTCTGCCTGCCAAATATGCTAGGCGCCCAGCAGTTGCAGCGAGGTTCATGGCGGATGCCATTGCCGGAGCGTTTTGTGCAAGTGCAATGGCACTATTTATTAACAAAGCGTCGGCGCCCATTTCCATCGCTTTTGCAGCTTCGGATGGGGCGCCAATACCAGCATCAACAACTACAGGGACTTTGGCATTCTCGATAATAATCTGAATATTGGCGGCTGTTTGTATACCTTGTCCAGAACCAATAGGCGCCGCTAATGGCATTACAGTCGCACAACCAACTTCCTCTAGACGTTGTGCAAGTATTGGGTCAGCGTTGATATATGGTAGTACGGCAAATCCTTCTTTAACTAACTGTTCAGCAGCTTGTAATGTGCCAATTGGGTCTGGAAGTAAATACTTAGCATCTGGTATAACTTCTAACTTAACAAAATTATTGTCTTCTTGTCCAAGTAGCTTCGCCATTTCACGTCCCAACCTTGCTACACGAACCGCTTCTTCAGCAGTTTTACAACCGGCAGTGTTTGGTAGCATCCAAATCTTACCCCAATCAAGTGCTTCCGCTAATCCTTCATGTCCAGGCGCATTAGTTTGAACTCTTCGCACTGCAACAGTTACAATTTCACAACCGCTCCAAACCACACTTTTTTGCATTTCCTCGATAGAACGGTATTTACCTGTACCTGTCATTAAACGAGAAGTAAAAGATTTTCCGGCAATTTTAAGAGGTGAGTCGGAAAGTGGGGATAAAGAATTTGCAACTGATAATTGGGTAGACGTGTTGCTTTTTACTATATTGCCGTTATTAAAATTAGCGGAGTGCGTAAACATAGGTGTGATGGTTTTTCCCTTTATTTGGAAGCGTGAGTAATGGAAATGTTGCAGTAAGGGGTGACAAATGTGCTTTGTGATTTTGTCGGCAATAAGTAATGCTGTTGCTGGTGTAAGCAAAATCCCGTTACGATAATGTCCTGTGGCAAAAGTTAAGTTTTTATAAGGACTTTCACCCAAAATTGGTAACTCGTCAGGAGTTGTAGGACGATATCCCCACCACATTTCTTCTATTGGGTAATCTTTTAGCTGTGGAAATAAACGAATCGCGTTTTGCAGTAAAGTTTGAATTCCGGTGGGAGTATTGTAAGGTGTAAAGCCAACATCTTCACTCGTGGCGCCGATAATAATTCGTCTATCGTGCCTAGGGACAATGTATATTTCCTCACCAAACAAAACTCTGTTTAAGGGTAATTCCGTAATGAAATCAGGTACGCGCAGACTCAGCATTTGTCCTTTGCGCGGACGTACAGGTAAAGGAAATAATTCGTTAGACCATGCTCCTGTTGCTAAGATGTAATGTTCAGCACTCATTACACCAGCGCTAGTTTGTGTACCCGTAATTGCTCCAGCAGAAATTAAAAGACCATTAACGCGCGATTCTTTAATTTCAACACCAAGCGATTGCGCGGCAGTTAACAATACTCTGGCAAGCGCGCGGTTATCAACTTGTGCATCTTCAGGATACCACCAGCCGCCGATTACTTCTTCACCTAGCCCTTGTTGATACTGATGGATTGTATTTTTGTCTAACCAATAAGAATGAGAACTATTATTTTCCTGTCCTTCTATTTCTCTATACACAGGCATCAAACTACCGCAAGCCCAATATTCGGTATTCAACCCAGTAAGTTGTTCGAGCTTGCTTGTCCATTCGGGATAAAGACCGCGCGATAATAAACACAAATCACGCATCGCACCCTGAACCCTTTCAGCATCGGGAACCAACATCCCAGCAGCAGCTTGAGTAGCAGCAGTTTGAAAATCGCGATTGACTACAGTAACATTGCAACCCCGTATCTTCAGTTCGATGGCGGTTGCCAACCCGATAACACCGCCACCAATTATTAAAATATCGCTAGCCATCGCATTAATTCGTTAGTAATTAGCCGTTAGTTATAGTCATTTGTCAAGGGTTTATATGGTAACAACTCCTAACCATGACTTACAACTAACCCAATAACTAACTCATAGCGCATATTCTACGTCATTTGATACACGACGGCAATTTTCAGGTAAATCGACCACACATAGAGACGTTACATGTAACGTCTCTACAAACAATACGCAGCTATTTACCACAAAGCTCGAATTGGCGAATTACCTGAGTTGGAGTTGGAGTCAGCAGAGGTAGAACCTGAAGTAGATTGGTTTTGGTCAATATTGGTGTTGTTTGTGGTTGAATTATCATTGTTGTCGGTTGGAGCGTTGTTTTGAGCTACGGCGCCTTTGTTGTTTGAACCACTTGTAGTAGTATTCACGTTTAAATTAGCTGGCAAAACGCTTGATGCTCGATTTGGCGCCTGTTGAGGTGACTGAGCAGTTTGAGAACCGCCCATAGGATACCAAGTACCAATCAAAGTACCTAACAATATCGCTAAACCGCCTGCCATTAAGACTAGTGGTGTCCATCTTCCCATATTAACTTCCCCTTAATTAAAATTTGTTGAGTACATAAATTACTTCCCTAGGATTAAAGGGAACTCCAGACAATTTGAGAACCTTGTCCCCAAAATCCGTCATATTTTATAACTTTAACATCGCCCAAAACTTGTGTTTGACAGGCTAGGCGTAAGTTTCGTTCATTTGAGTGAGGAGGTAGAGAGCGACGTAACGAGTCTCGCCAGTTAGTTTCTAAGACTCTGCCTTCCACGGAAACAGCACAAGTACCACAACTACCGATTCCACGACAGTTAATAACCGATTCACCGCCATTGTAGAGGTCAATACTATTATCAAGCAAAACTTTTCTTAAGTTTGCTCCCAAATCGCATTTAATTGTTTTACCCTGAGCTAATACCTTTGGCATGGCATTCCCACTTCACTTTCCTGGCTTCTGTTGTATATTTACACATCACCTCGAAACTTGTCCTGATCTTTTCTAACCTTATGCCTGAATCCTCACCTCAAATCTGGCTTTATGACACCACACTTCGAGACGGCACTCAACGTGAAGGTTTATCGGTATCTATTGAAGACAAATTACGCATCGCGCGCGCTTTGGATGAGCTGGGTATTCCATTTATAGAAGGAGGTTGGCCTGGAGCAAATCCGAAGGATGTGCAATTTTTTTGGCAATTGCAATCTTCACCACTCAAAAACGCGCAAGTTACAGCTTTTTGCTCAACTCGTCGTCCCAATGCAACCGCTGCGGATGAACCAATGTTACAGGCAATCCTAGCTGCGGGAACTCGCTGGGTGACAATTTTTGGCAAATCCTGGGATTTACACGTTATTGAAGGCATAAAGACTACTTTATCAGAAAATCTGGCGATGATTCGCGACAGTATTGAGTATCTTCGAGTTCAGGGACGCTGCGTTATTTACGATGCCGAACATTGGTTCGATGGCTACAAAAATAATCCCGACTACGCCTTACAAACCTTAACCACAGCAGTATCAGCCGGCGCCGAATGGATAGTGCTATGTGACACTAACGGCGGCACATTACCCCATGAAATCAGCCAGATTGTAGCAGAAGTTACCAGCCATCTTGGAGGTGCCAAACTCGGAATCCACACCCACAACGATTCTGATACAGCGGTTGCCAACGCTTTAGCCGCTGTTATGGCAGGCGCCACAATGGTTCAAGGCACAATCAACGGTTACGGTGAGCGTTGCGGCAATGCTAACTTGTGTTCTTTAATACCTAATCTCCAAATCAAGCTGGGCTTCCAATGTATAGAAGATAACCAGTTAGTTAAATTAGCAGAAACGAGTCGTTTCGTTAGTGAAGTAGTAAATTTGGCACCAGATGAACATGCAGCTTTTGTAGGACGTTCAGCTTTTGCCCACAAAGGGGGAATACATGTTTCAGCAGTAGAACGTAACCCTCTTACATACGAACACATTCAGCCAGAACAAGTAGGAAATAGGCGCCGGATAATAATATCTGAGCAAGCAGGAGTCAGCAACGTGATAGCAAAAGCGCGTACCTTTGGCATCGAGCTAGATAAACAGAACCCACTGACGCGAGAAATTTTAGAACGTCTCAAAGCACTAGAAAGCGAAGGATATCAATTTGAAGGCGCCGAAGCTAGTTTTGAGTTATTAATGCGTGAAGCATTAGGTACGAGACAGCAGTTTTTTGAAGTCAAAGGGTTTCAGGTTCACTGTGACTTAGCAAGGGGGAAAGAAATAAATAATGCGCTTGCGACAGTAAAAGTTGCTGTTGAAGGTAAAGACATTTTACAGGTGGCAGAAGGTAATGGGCCAGTAGCCGCGTTAGATGCAGCTTTACGCAAAGCCTTAATAACTTTTTACCCTCGCATCAGCGACTTTGAACTATCTGACTACAAAGTTCGTATTCTCAACCCAAATGCGGGTACAGATGCCAAAACACGCGCGTTAGTAGAATCACGTAACGGACAACAGCGTTGGACTACTGTCGGAGTATCAACAAATATTCTAGATGCTTCATATCAAGCCGTTGTCGAAGGCTTAGAATATGGATTGTTGCTAAATGTTGGGGCGCCTACCTTCCATAGCATAGGCTTCTAGCTTGTGCAGTAGTAAGGTCGTCAATCAATACTACTCGGTTAAGACATTAACTTAAAATCAATCCCCCTAAATCCCCATTAATAAGCTACCGTGTACACACAAGTCTCTTTTTCTTATCTTTCTTATCTTTCTTTGTGTTCTTTGTGCCTTTGT
>NZ_JBXXZH010000324.1:0-9215 GCF_059640475.1 Calothrix sp. CBUCES-K 9914 | reverse complement strand
TGCGTAACAGCAGGTTAATTTTCGTTTGTGTTGAGGTTTGTAATGGCTGTTACGCACCCTACTGTTATATATAAAGCTAACTTGAACGCGACTAACGATATTGGACAAAAGCTGTGGAACCTCTGCCACGTCCTTCGGGACGACGGTATTACCTACCTACAGTACGTTACAGAGCTAACTTACCTGCTGTTTCTCAAAATGGCACAGGAAACAAATAGAGACACACAGCTTCCCCTTGGGTATCGCTGGAGTGACTTGGTTTCTAAGGATGGTATTGAACAACTTAACTTTTACCGCGCGCTTCTTTTACAACTTGGAACCAGTGCTTCACAACGTGTACAAAGCATATTCGTAAATTCCCAAACTGCGCTTAAACAACCGCGCATACTAAAAAAGTTGGTAACTAGTATTGATGAGTTGGACTGGTACTCTGCAAAAGAAGAGGGGTTGGGTGATTTATACGAGGATTTATTAGAAAGAAACGCATCCGAGAAAAAATCTGGCGCCGGACAATATTTTACACCACGTCCTCTCATTGATTGCATGGTGGAATTAATCAAACCCCAGGCAGGAGAACTCACACAAGACCCGGCCGCAGGAACTGGGGGCTTCGTAATTGCCGCAGATAGATATATAAAGCGACACACTGATGATTTATTTACACTTAGCGAAGCGGAACAATCATTTCAACGCTATCAAGCTTTCTACGGCATTGAATTAGTACAGGACGCTCATCGGTTGTTACTGATGAATATGTTATTACATGGCATTGAAAGCGAAGTTTCTTTGGGTGATACATTATCTAGTGATGGGCAACAACTACCCAAAGCTGATGTAATTTTAACTAACCCCCCCTTTGGTACTAAAAAAGGTGGTGGTTTACCAACGCGCGAGGATTTTACATTTCCTACCAGTAACAAACAGTTAGCGTTTCTACAACATATATATAGAGGGTTAAAACCTGGAGGACGCGCGGCAGTTGTATTACCTGATAACGTATTGTTTGAAGATGGTCAGGGACGTAACATCCGCGCTGACTTGATGGATAAATGCAACCTGCATACAATTCTAAGACTGCCTACAGGGATATTTTACGCCCAAGGTGTCAAAACTAATGTGCTATTCTTCCAGCGTGGCGCCAGTGATAAGGGTAATACAAAAGCAGTATGGTTCTATGATATGCGTACCAATATGCCAGCTTTTGGTAAACGCACACCTTTAACCAAGGAGCATTTTAAACCGTTTGAAGAAGCTTATGGTGATGATCCCAATGGTAACAGCGCGCGTGTGGATGAAGGGGAAACAGGAAGATGGCGCCGTTTTACCAGGGAGGAAATATCTAAACGTGGAGAAAACCTAGATATTACCTGGTTACGGGATGAAAGCTTACAGTCGGGGGATAATTTACCGGAACCGGAAATTATTGCTGCTGAGATCATGACTAAGCTGCAAACTGCGATGGATGAGATGGAAGCGTTAATGCTGCTATTGGAGGGAGACCCAGAGACCGAAGCGGAAACGGAAGCGTTATTAGAATAGAGATAAACAAAATCAAAAAGTTGGGAAGGGGATATATGACCGCACAACTTCCAGTTACAACAGAAATAAGCCCAATGGTGATACAATTTCATCCAATTGTGTCGCTGACAGATGACCAATTTTATGATTTTTGTCAGCTTAATAAAAATTACCATATTGAGCGTAGTGCAGCAGGGGAAGTTATATTTATGTCTCCCACGGGTACAGAAACCGACCAACGTAATTTTGATTTAATAGTGCAACTAGGTATATGGGTAAAAAAAGATAATACTGGGGTGGGGTTTGGTTCCAGCGGTGGGTTTACATTACCATCAGGTGCGGTGCGTTCTCCAGATGCAGCATGGGTAAAAAAGACACGTTGGGAAGCAATACCCGTAGCATTGCGTAAAAAGTTCGCTCCTATATGTCCAGAATTTGTAATTGAATTACGTTCTGATTCGGATGTTTTAAAGACTTTGAAAGATAAGATGGAAGAGTATATTACAAATGGTGCTTTATTAGGTTGGTTAATTGATAGAGTTAACCGTAAAGTTTATATTTATCGTCCTGGTGCTGCGGTAGAAGAGTTAAAGAATCCTGCTACGTTAAGTGGGGAGGATGTTTTACCTGGGTTTGTATTGGAGTTAAGTTCGGTTTGGTAAATTGTCGAAAAAACCAGCGGGTATGAATAATATTACAGTCTCGGCGCCTACACATTCCTATGTGGGTATGAAAAACATCACACAACGGCGCCTACACAATTAATATCGGGTTTACCGTACCAAGATTATTCGTATTAGCATCACCTCTAAATATCTGTTCGGTTTTCATTAATATAAAAGTGATATAAGCCGTATTTGCAACCATTTCAAGCTTTATTACTATAGGGACATATGAAACGATATACAGAACGAATCAATCGATACTTACTTGAAAAGGAGCGAAGCAAAATGTTAGCACGTTATAACCCTTGGGAAGAAATGAACGCAGTTACTCGCCAACTAGATTCATTATTTCAGGACATGCAGGCGCCTACATTTAGAACTCCTGCTGCTGAACTACATGAAACCGACGAAGCAGTACATCTTAAATTAGAACTTCCTGGTGTAGAAGCCAAAGACGTAGACATCGAAGTTACCGAAAACGCAGTTAAGGTTGTAGCTGAACGCAAGACAGAAACCAAAACTGACGACAACGGTAGAACCAGAACAGAATTTTACTACGGCAAGTTCCAACGTGTAATTCCCCTACGCGCGCGTATTCAAAACACTGCCGTAACAGCAGAATACAAAGACGGTATTTTAAACTTGACATTACCTAAGTCAGAAGCAGAAAAGACCAAGGTAGTCAAAGTAAACCTTGGGGAAATCTCCGCGTAAGCGAAAATGTCAATTGGTTGAAAATGTGATATGAATATGGCACCCAGTCTCAAGTAGAGGCTGGGTTTTGATTTATGCGGCGCCACCTCTTAATTACCTTTGAATTTCCTGATAATCAAGCATTCGTAGAAATTCGCCCATCCGCAGTTTCTACGCAAACCTTACCATATTCCAGGCTATGCACTTTTAACTCACCCTCATACTGCGCGCGCTTGATGCAACTGTTCCCTTGCACTTTGGGCGCCCGGTCTCATGTAGAGGCTGGGTTTTTTGTTTATATAGTTTCTCGTGTAATTTCTTCTAGGCGCCCTTGACACTTGTGTCCCCATTGAGCTGTAAGATCACTCTGTCCTTAAAAAAATAGACCCTCCCTGCTTTTAACAAGGGGGGACAATCTATTTAAATTTGAATGTCACAATTGTATCAAATTTTCTTCCGCTTATATCGGGAAGAAGAAAGAAAAATCGCTGAAATCAGCTCAGGTAGCGGAAATCACAATTCTTTTTTCTTCCACCCTTACAGAAGCACACGTAATCTTTCATACTCATCCTCTGGTTATTGCAGCTTAAAGGGGGGTGAAAACTAATGAAAGATAATACTCCACTCTTTTACCCCAATGACTTGACAGAGGCTGAATACAACGAATTAGCGGTACTAAGTGCTATTCATCCTGCACTAATTGAGGCTAATTTTATTCACATAGAAGGCGCCTTAGTTTATACCTACTTATTCATCTCAGACCAAATTAAACGCCGCAATACAGGAAGGGTTACGGATGGTTATTTGAGACAGTATCAGTACGCAGAAAATGGAGGAATCTGGATTAGTGGTTTAGACCCAGACAATGACTGGCGCCCAATGGAGTGGGGACGCTTTAAGCCGACCATTCCCCGCATTGACTGGGAGAAGGGTAAACCCATTAAATACGAGTCGCCGCCAAAAGCACCCAACCGCGTCACTTATTTTGCTGTTCCTGACTGTATTTGGGAGTTAGTAGCACGACGATACAAAATCAACTATCTTTCGGAAATTGCCTTGAGTCTTAAGGATGGACTACCTCCACTCACGTTCTGGGAATGGGTACAGCGTCATCCAGAAATCCCAATTATTTTATGTGAGGGTGAGAAAAAAGCCGCTTGCTTGATGAGTTTGGGGTTTGTTGCAATTCCTCTCCCTGGTATTTGGGGGGGAAGAGTTGGTAAGAAAGATTTTAATGAACACCTGCACCCTGACTTAATGCATGTAGCGCTTCATGGGCGCAAATTTATCATCCTTTTTGACTATGAAACAAAACTTAAAACTCGTTGGGCTGTTCACCAAGCAATCATGCGTACTGGCGAAACAATTAAAGCGGTTGGTTGCGGTTGTGAAGTTGCATCGCTCCCTGGTTCTGAAAAAGGTATTGATGATTTTGTTGTTGCTCGTGGCGCTCCTGCAAACGAGTTACTAACTGCGATTATTAACGATGCTAAAGAACTTAAAGATTATCAGCGTTCGTACTTTCTAGGCGCCAACCGAGGATTAAGCAATAAATATCCCGCAGATATTCGCGTTAATGTTAAGTACTTATCGGAAGCTGTGCGTTTACCAGAAGCTGGAATGGTAGTAATTTCGAGCGATATGGGAACTGGTAAGACTGAGTTACTCGTAAAATGGCGTTCTTTGAACCCAAACGCGCGTTTTCTCAATAACGGACATCGAGTGAACTTGTTAAAAAACCTTTCAGAACGTCTTAAAACCCAGATGTACACTGAGTTAGGTTATGGAGAATTAGCAAACGCTCAAGCTCTCAGCATCACTATTGATAGTTTGTACAAACTCTATACTTCGGCGCTTAAATATGACTGCGTGTTTATAGATGAAGCTTGCCAGTACCTCGTCCACCTATTACATAGCAAAACCTGTAGAGAACACCGCTTTTCAATTCTAGAAGTTTTGGAATATATTGTTTACAACGCGCGCTTAGTTGTGATCGCCGATGCACATATAGACGATATAACTGTAAATTTCTTCCGGGCAATGCGTCCACCTGGAGAAAAACCACTAATTATTGTAAACCAATGGAAAAATGGTGGGCGCCATGTTTTTTGGTATGAGGGGGATAATTCTTCTGCTATAGTTGCCCAAATTTCTGCATCATTACTTGATGGTGAGAAAATTATGGTAGCTTGCGACTCGAAAAGAGCTGTTAAAAAATTAGAGCATCTACTTTTAGCAGCGGGGATGAAAATTAAAGGTGGTGAAGAAAGTACTACGGGACCATCTTTAACAGCTCCCCCCTTCCGCATCTGGTCAATACATTCAGAAAACTCTGGCAGCGAAGAAAATGTTGCCTTTATCAAAGACATAACTAACGCTGTAAAAGATACAGATGCACTGCTCACATCTCCTAGCTTAGGAACAGGTGTAGATATAGGTGGGGATCATTTTGACTCGGTTTTTGGAATATTTCATGGAGTATCCCAAACAGCGACCGAGTGCGCTCAACACCTGTACCGCTTCCGTTTCAAAGTACCACTTCATGTATGGGTGGCGCCAAGACCTCCCTTTGGTTACAAGGACACCAACCCCAAAAAAATCAAAGAAAATTTACTACAAACCAACTCATTAACAGCTTTCTTACTCAAAATTGACCGGGAAACTGGTAAACGTGGCGCCGAAAAAGATTGGGCATTAGAAGCATATTGTCAAATTGAAGCAAAACGCAACCAATCAATTAACAACCTACGCGAAGATTTACGCGACTTATTACAAGGAATGGGTAATATAATTAACCCTCAAGGTATTGAGGATGATGCTCAAACAAAACAACGTTTAATAGATGCTGCTAAAGCTTTAGATGCTGCTTACTGTGCAGACGTAGCAAGAGCTAGAGACATTAAGCGCACAGAATACCAAGAGCGTCAAAGTAAAGATTACCTCAAGCCAGAAGAGGTTTTTGAATGTGAAAAATTCCGTATAAAAGAAGCATATGGCATAGAGGTTACATCTGAATTAGTAGCAAAAGACAAAGGAGGGAGATTAAACCGAGAAATTGGCTTCTTAGAAGGAACATTGGCGCCGAGTGAAGAAACAATAACTGACCCCAACACAGGTAAAACATACCCCTTACCACCATCTCTAGTTACAGATAAAGACCGCCAAGAACGTTTGTATTTGAGGTTATCTATGGACTGGACAAATAATTCACCAGGATGGACAGCAATGTCAACTTTAGGGTTTCCAAAAATCTTAAAACGTCTAATGGATGGAGAGGAAATTACTGCTACTGACCCGGAATTGGTACAAATGACTCAATTAGCCATACATCTGGCGCCTCACATCAAACTAATTTTAGGATTCACAGTTCCCCCAGACTGCAAACCAATATGGTTACTAGGAACTCTACTTGACAAAGTGGCATTAAAACTAGTTAGTCGTAAAATTGGTGCCAGAGGAAAACAGGTCAGACACTACTCACTATCGTCAGAAGAGTTAGACTTTGCATTGAAAGTAATCAAACATCGGCAAAACAAACGCGCCGAAAAAGAAGAACGCTTAAGGCAAGTCGAAGAAGATCAACGACGATACCAAGCTGGAATAGAGGTTATGTATGGAGTGGCGCCAGTAACTTCAACCGTATCCACACACCCCCGCTCGGGATATAAACCATCAAAGGGAGACGTAGATACATTCATGGGCAAATTTCATTGAAAACGAATAAATTTGCCCCAAAATGATCTCTTAAAAATCCGAACGGTTGTTTGTAAGGTGTAAGAATTAAAGTGAGCTTGTAATGAACCGCGCGACTTAAAGAGAGCGGTACAGTTCGTGCTGCCATCATTCGGGCATTAATTTTAATGAACTTGAATTATTAGCATAGACATACAGATGTAAACTTTTCTATTTATTTTATTGCTATTGATTCAAATTGGAGTCGATATTTTCTTGAGAGTTGTTATTAGAAGATAAATTTTGTGTCCTAGCACTAGCATATTTAAGTGCCTTTGCATAAGAACTAACATTGTCAATTTTTGATGCTTCTAGTGCTGTTTCAAAAATACGTAAGTTAATTCTTGATGCTTCTAGCGCTGTTTTCATAATATTTGTATCAATTTTTGATGCTTCTATTGCTGTTTTCATAATAATTGGGTCAATTTTTGATGCTTCTAGTGCTGCTTTGAATGCATTTGATGCTTCTAGTCTTGATGCTTCTAGTACTGCCTTTAATCCACCTAGTGCTTCTGATGCTGACTTTAATCCACTTGATGCTTCTAGTCTTGATGCTTCTAGTACTGCCTTTAATCCAATTGATGCTTCTGTTGACTGCCGTACTAGTTCTTTAGCAAAGTCAAAAGTTTCGATTTCTTCTAGTTGTTTATTTCGCTTTTTTATTAATTGCTCTTCTTCATTTTTAATTCTAATATCTCTAGCTTCCTCAATTGCTTCTTGTTGATGTGGAAGGTTAAGAAATTTTTCAGCATAATCCATAAATCTATCACTAGAATACATGTAGAAAATTACGTCTGCTGTTGACTGCATCTCTTCGACTAACTCCGGTCGAGGACCATTGTTCTTTCCTTCATATATCCACCACCAATCTTCTTTACTATCATCTGTTATAAATACAAGAGGTTTTTTTTGTAATTTTGCATAATCAATTAATTGCTGCCAAATAATAAAATCTCCATATTTTTCTGGATTTTCTTTATTATTATCTTTATAACCGGGTGGTATTTTGTCATTAAACCTTTGTTCTGCCCGTTTATAAATAGCATCTAATTCGTCTTTTGTGTAACTATTACCAATGTTTTCAGCTAATATATCGTCTAATTTATCACGAAGGTCATCAAGGTTTTCTGATTTGTGTTGTAATTCAGATGTGTTGAGAATATCCTGTGATTTTTTTAAAGCTTCTTCAAATGCTTCTTCATGTATTTTTTTGATTTCATTTATATTAAGAAAGGCATGTTTATTATATTTGTTTAAAGTTTCGTTTAATGCATTTTTGAATGAATTGAGGTTATCTTTTAGATTTTTCTCTATTTTTCTGTATGAATCTATTTGTTGTGATATTACTTTCTGGCGTTCTTTTTGGTACTCGTAGGCTGCTTGATATGGAACCCAAATTCTATTTTGTAGCTGGCTCAAAATATCAAAAAATCTTTCTCGTGTTTTAGGAGTATAGCGATAAATATTCAATAAGATATTAGCATCAAAAGCAAATATACACTCTTGCCAAATTTCTTTAAATTCATTTTCCCTTGGTTGGTAGTAGCCAGGGAATAGGTTACGCATATTCATTATATTTATTGTCATTATACAGCTATTACATTCTAATGTTAAAAGCCAATAACAGAAATAGCTTTTTTTACGTTGTTTGGAATTATTTCGAGACACCTATGTAATATCCCGGAGTTACTGTTATCATATATACATTAAAATCTGAATTGTAGCTAAGTGTTCATCAAGATAACAGTAAAATAGAACACATTGTAAAGTTTTGTGTGCGACCAGCTTGATAGAAGCTCACTACAACTGATATATTGCCATAGACCCCAAGATAAAAGGGTATATTATTGACCCAATATTTGACAGAATTACAAAAAAGTTGTAAGTGCATATGATTAGAGCAACTAACCAAAGGTAACAGTGTTTCGGCTTAATCATACAGGTTACTGTGGAAAAATATGATGAATCGATGGGTTAGTAAGTCAGCTAGTGGTGTCATGATTTAATATTGATAATACAAACGTGCGCTTCTTTTGGTAAGGTATATGAGTTACAAATCAAGGATTGGGGGGAGGAGCATTGATAGAGTTTGGTGAATTACCAGATAGCTGGATTTTGGCAAATTTAGGAGACATCGTTCTTAGTATTCAATATGGACATACTGCTTCAGCAACAGAAAAAGCAATCGGTCCCAAATTTCTACGCATAACTGACCTTCAAAATAATTCAGTTAATTGGGATACTGTTCCATTTTGTCAATGCGACGAAACCTATAAATATGAGCTAAAGAAAGGTGATATTGTTATTGCTAGGACTGGTGCAACAACAGGTAAAAGCTTTTTACTTACAGAAATACCAGAGCCTGCAATTTTTGCTTCATATTTAATTAGACTTAGCACTTCTAATATTTTCCCACCAGAATACATTGCCTTATTTATGCAAAGTATTGATTACTGGCGCCAGATTACTGTTATAAGTAAAGGTTCAGCACAACCCGGTGCCAATGCTTCAATACTTTCTACATTATCTATCCCCCTCCCCCCTCTCAACGAGCAACGGCGCCTTGTCACCAAAATAGAAGCGCTCAAAACAAGAAGCCAACGTGTA